>NZ_CAMJCX010000004.1 GCF_946404245.1 uncultured Methanobrevibacter sp. | reverse complement strand
GGTAATCCGATTGCATTGCTTTTATTAGCATTGTTCATACCATTGATAAGAAGAGGCAGAAAACAAAAATAAACACTTTAAGGAGTTTTAATTAACTCCTATCTTTTTCTTTTTTTAATTTCACACTATTTTTAAGTAAATATTTCTTTTTAATGTTCATTTCTCTTGGAAATTCGATGGCGCTAAATTCATTGCTGATGCCGATAAGAGGAATACATGATTTTTCAAAAATTTTAATTAAATCAAAAACAAATATTTGATTATGTCTAATTCAGTTTTTGTACCTGGCCACATTACAGGATTTTTTACAATAGAAAATCATGAAATAAAACTTAAAAAAGGTTCATGTGGTGCAGGATTTTTACTTTCCAAAGGTGTAAGGACAACAATATCTCCTTGCGATAAACTCATAATTGATGTAAATCAGGGTGATTCAACTGTTATTGATGAAGTCTTATCCATTTTGGAAATTGATGCTAATTTTAAGATTACTCAGGATATTCAGCTTCCTATCGGTGCAGGATTCGGAACATCTGCAGCTTCAGCCTTAAGCTTGACCCTGGCCCTAAACGAATTTTTGAATCTGGGCTACTCCGATGAGTTGTGCGGTCAGATTGCACATATGGCAGAAGTAAACTTGGGAGGAGGCCTTGGTGATGTTATTGCACAAACTGGAAAAGGACTGGTTTTAAGGACAAAACCGGGCGCTCCGGGAATCGGTGAGATAAAATCATTTAATGAAAAGGTATTTATCGGATGGAAAACCTTTGGAGGAATTGAAACGTCAAGCGTAATAAGTAATCCTCATCAAAATGAGGTCATCACTTCCGCCGGCGAGAAATATCTGGGGATATTTGAAGATGATCCTACATTGGAGAATTTTCTGGATTTTTCACAGAATTTTTCTCGGGATATAGGATTGATGTCAGATGAAGTGAAAAATCTAATTGATTATTTTAATTCTTCGAGTGATATTTTAGGTAGTTCCATGGCAATGTTGGGAAATACAGTATTTGCATTTGCATATGATGAAGATGTGCTCAAAAACCTAAACGTTGAAAACTTGAATATAGATGAACTTAACAACATTGGGATAGTTTATGATTAAACTCAGTTATAATGTAAAAAACTATAGAAAGGATCTTCAGGATTTAATTGAAGATGGGGACGTGGTAATTGAATTGGGTTGCCATACCGGAGGTACAACACAATTGATTGCTGATAAATGTAATATTATCGCTGTAGATAACTCACCTGAGGCCGTTGATGAAATGGCAAAACTTGATATTGAGTTTATTTCAGGTGATGTCAGGCTTCATGATGTTATTGCAGAAGTATTCAAAAAGGTTCAGAAATGTGATGTTCTTGCAATTGATTTGGGTGGGGGATATCACCCTGACACAGTCTTTAAGGTGTTCTACATTTGGTCTTCCACATTCAAGCCGAAACACACAGTAATAAGAAATCGGGGACTTCTGGAATTTTTCAACTCAGCTAAAAGCAGCGGTGAAGATTATTTCACAGAAGAGGGGTATCTTGAAAGCTATCATGATTCAGGCATTCCTCCTCAAATCAAGGAATTTGAATTGTGGACTCCTTCACTAAAAGAATGAGGAGTTTAAGTTTTAAAATATGTATTCAATTAAAACATGAATATAAAGTTAATAGTTTAATCATCTTTTTAATTAATTATTTAAAACTATGTAATTATTTTCATACATTTTTATTTATTTATTCAAATTTAATTAATCAACTTTATAGAATTGTCTATTTTTGTACAATTAAAATTTATATATCATAATAAAGAAAATATAATTCATAAGTAAAGAGGTTTTATAATGATAGGTAAAAAGATTCGTTTAGAAAGAATCATCAACAGAAATACGGGTAGAACCGTCATTGCACCTATGGACCATGGTGTATCAAGCGGTCCTATTCCAGGAATCATCAATATGGATGAAACAGTAGAAGAAATCTCCCAAGGCGGAGCAGATGCAATCTTAATGCACAAAGGTATTGTTAAACAAGGACACCGTGGTTACGGTAACGATATAGGTCTTATTGTGCACTTGTCAGCAAGTACTTCCCTTGCACCTGATCCAAACGATAAGGTAACAGTAACAAGTGTTGAAAAAGCTATTCAGCTCGGTGCAGATGCAGTTTCCATTCATGTAAACTTAGGTTCAGAAACAGAAAGCCAAATGTTACAGGAATTAGGTGAAATAGCAGAAACCTGTGACTACTGGGGAATGCCACTTTTAGCTATGATGTACCCACGCGGACAAAAAGTTGAAAACGAGCATGACGTTGAATTCGTAAAACATGCAGCACGTGTAGGATCAGAACTTGGTGTAGACATTGTCAAAACCAATTATACCGGTGATCCTGATTCATTCAGGGAAGTTGTTGAAGGAGCAATCGTACCTGTTGTAATTGCAGGCGGTCCTAAAGTGGAAACCGATGAGGAATTACTCCAGATGGTTAAAGATTCTCTTGAAGTTGGCGGTGCTGGTGTTGCATTTGGACGTAACTTGTTCCAGGCAGAACAGCCAGGTAAAATCACCAGAGCAATTTCCGAAGTTGTTCACCACGATTTAGAAGTTGAAGAAGCTTTAGAATTCTTAAAATAGGTGTATTAAATGCAAAACAAATTCGCTTGGATAAGCACTCCTGATGAACTGTGGGAAGACAAAAAGGAAATGATTACCACTGCGCTTGAATCAGGAATAGACCATGTCCTTGACTTCGATGACATCGAAAACATCAGAAAATTGGGCAATGTAAAAATCATTGCAAATTCAGATGACGCTGACATTTATCTTGTCGGAATAAATGGTGAAGGAGACGGTTTTGTAGAGTTGAACGATGACTTTACAGATTCTAGAGATATTGCAGATGCAAAAAGAGCAAAAAGCGAAGGTAAACAAGTTTGTGCTTATATTAAAATTATTGATAAGGCTCATGAACAATTGGCAGTTAAATTGGGTCCGATTGTTGATTATATAATATTGGTCGGAACTGACTGGACAATCATTCCTCTTGAAAACATCATTTCAGACCTTCAAAAGGAAGATGTTGAAATCATTGCGGCAGTCCGTGACCTTGACGGTGCACGTGTCGCACTTGAAACATTGGAGCACGGAACAGACGGAGTCATATTTGAGGCAAATGACTTCAATCAAACCAAAAAAATTGCCGAAGAGGTCGTTAAGGCATCACAGGCTAAATATGAATTGAAAGTGGCTACCATAACCAATGTAAAACCATTGGGCTCAGGTGACAGGGTATGCGTTGATACCACAGACATGATGAAGCCTGGTGAAGGAATGCTCATCGGTTCATATTCAAAATCAATGTTTTTAGTGCATTCCGAATCACTTGAAAGTGAATATGTTGCATCACGTCCGTTCAGAGTAAATGCTGGTCCGGTTCAGGCCTATGTGATGGTTCCGGGAAACAAGACCAGATATCTTTCCGAACTTGTAGCAGGTGATGAGGTATTGATCGTCAATACTGAAGGAGAGACAAGAACTGCATATGTCGGAAGAAGCAAAATAGAAAGAAGGCCTTTGATTTTAATTGAAGCGGAATATGAAGGAAAAACTATCAGAACATTACTGCAAAATGCGGAAACAATCAGAATTGTAGATGAAAACAATGAACCTCTTTCAGTGGCTGATGTAAAACCTGGAGACAAGGTAAAAGTATACATTGAATCCAGTGCACGTCACTTTGGAATAGCTATTGATGAGACAATCATAGAGCAATAGGTGTCAAAATGAGTCAGCTTAGGGCATTTTTAGCAATCGACGTTGATGAAGACTTGAAAGCTAAGATGTATAAGATTATCAAGGAATTTAAGCAAATTGATGCCAATATCAAATATGTTGATTTGGAAAACTTGCATCTGACACTTAAATTCTTTGGAGACATCGATGTTGAGGGAATAGACTTATTGTCTTCAAAAATAGAAAGTGTAGTTTCAGGCTTTGACAAGTTCCCGATTAAAATCAAGGGATTCGGTGCCTTTCCAAATACAAACAGAATAAAAGTCATCTGGCTGGGCATTGACGATGATGCAATTGTTAAAAAGCTTCATGATGAGCTTGACAAGGAATTTGTTAAGTTGGGATTTGACAAGGACAAAAGATTCTCATCCCACTTGACCATTGGCCGTATGAAAACCGCCAAAGGTAAAAACAAGGTAAAATCAACAATCGAAGAGTTCAGTGAAGTTGAGATTGGAGAAATGACAGTGGATAAAATCATTCTCAAAAAATCCACTTTAACACCTCAAGGACCGATTTATGAAGATTTAGAAATATTTGAATTGTGATTATAATGGATTATGAGCTAATATTAAAGGACATTAAACCTACCGTTGAAGAAAAACGTCACATTGATGATGTTTCTTCAAAACTGATGGAATTCCTACAGAAGACATGTGATGAAAAGGGCATTGATGCGAAGGTCACATTGGTAGGTTCAGTTGCAAAAAACACTGCTCTTAAGGGAAAATCAGACATTGACATATTCATTGCATTTCCCCTTGATACAGACAAGCAGTTTTTAAAGCAAACAGGTCTTGATTTGGCTCATATCTGTTGTGATGAATTCGGTTTAACTCCTGAACATCACTTTGCATCACATCCTTACGTTACAACAGATATTGAAGGATGTGAAGTTGACATCGTTCCATGCTATCAGATTGAAGACGGAAGCCAGCTTAAATCCGCAGTGGACAGGACAATCCTGCACACCCGCTATGTCAAGGCAAACTTAGCTGAAGGACAAGAAGATGAGGTCCTGCTTTTAAAACGTTTCATGGCAGCGACCGGAACTTACGGTTCCGAATTTAAAGTCGGAGGATTTGCAGGATATCTGTGTGAACTTCTAATTATTCACTACGGCAGCTTTGAAAACACGCTAAAGGAAGCTATCAACTGGAAGCATGGCCACTCAATAGATTTGGAAAACTACAACACTTCAAGCTTGTTTAAGGGCGATCCGTTGATTGTAATAGATCCCACTGACATGAACCGTAATGTGGCTGCAGCTTTAAGATTGAATAAGATGGCTGAATTCATTCAGTCTGCCCGTAATTACATATTTTCAGATAATAAGAAGGATTATTTCTATCCTTTGAAAAGAAATCTTAATAAGGAAGATATTCTGGATGAATTTTCAAAAAGAAACAGCGATTTGATTGCAGTCAGATTCAACATTCCAGACATGCCCCTGGACACTCTTCATCCGCAGCTTAAAAAGACCTGTGAAGCGTTGGAGCGCAAATTAAATGAAAATGAATTCAATGTCTTTAAAGCGGATTACTGGAGTGATGAGATATTGAATGCTGTTATACTTCTTGAAATGGCGTCATCAAAGCTCAATGACATTAAAGTCAATGTTGGTCCAAAAGTGTTCATTAACAAGGCTTGTGAGAATTTCACTGCAAAATACGGCCGTGAAAACTGCTATATACAGGATGACTTTTTGGTTCATATGCAAAAAAGGGAATTCAGTCAAGCGGAAGACCTATTGAAATATGTTTTCACACAGGAACATATCGGCCTTATTAAAGTAGGCAAAAACCTTAAAAAAACCATTATCAAATCACATGAATTCATTGACATTGCCGATGTGGGCAATGAAAACTTCCTGGAGTTTTTGGATGACTTCATTAACCCCGGACAGCATATCGTAAGATAATCGGTATCTCTATTTTTAACTTATTTTTTTGCAAAAAGTACATATATTTAGTTATACCTTAAAATTAACTATGACTCAAAAAACATTTCTTTATGAATATTCAAAAGAGGATTTTGAAAATTTGGAATATATAGAAAAGGAAGCTTTCAAGAAAGCTGATGAGCTCAACGATAAATTTCTTGATGTTAAAATACTGATGGATGAAATAACTGAAGAATTGAATGAATATTTGAAATATCTGGAAGTTAAAAAGATTTCAAAGATACATGAGTTCAGGGGAGGAACATGCATTGAATTTGACGATGAGCTTAGAAATGCAATAGTGAACACTCTTAAAAAATCCCTTACAGATACACAAAAGTCAGTTAATTTTAACACTAAAAAAATTGCACTGAATCGTGTAATTAACGGTTAAATCTATTATTTTGTTCAATTTTAAAATGATTAATTCATATCAGAAATCGCCTATTAAATTAGAAATATTACCTTTAATTATTCAGATACCAATCATATTTAATTTTAAACAAATTTGATTAAATTTAGAAATTATTCAATAGAAACCTTTATAATGTTCAATTTATATAATGATTATCATGTCAGAGATAAAAAAACTCACATGCGATGTTGATGTGGGGGAGTTTGTGGAGAAATATGTAAATTTTGAAGAGGTTTCAAAATTATGCATTGAAGAGGAAGAAGAGCTGGGATACAACTGGAATTATCCTCCGTTTGATTTTGATGTTTATGATGATGTATGGAACTCATATAACAAATTAAAGATTATTGCTTTTAAAATAGACTTTTCTGCTGAAGAATTGGAGCATGAATTTTCCGAAGATGAACTTCAATTCATTTTAAAAAGATTTGAACGCATGAAAGTCAAATTCATGAACGAAATTTACATGCTTGAAAGTGAGGATGCACTGGGATTATTTTTGGGAAAATGCAACCTGTGCATGAGATGTACACGAGAATTCAACATGCCGTGCAAAATGCCTTTTAAGATGAGATATTCACTTGAATCATTAGGTGCATATACTGATAGGGCAATTGAAGATTATTTCGGATGCGAAATTAAATATGCAAAGGACGGTAAGCTGCCTGAATATTTGATTTTCGTAGGCGGATTATTATATGATAAAAAATAGGTGAGATATATGAAAGTAAGTATAATAGGTGGAACAGGTCCGCAAGGACTTGGAATTGCTGAAAGACTAGCTATTGCTGGTGTAGATGTAATTGTCGGATCAAGAAAAGAAGAAAAAGCATTAGATGTAGTTGCAAAAGCAAAAGAAGACCTAGCAGACTACGACTTATCCAACATGGTTGGAATGGCAAACGAAGATGCAGCAAAAGAAGGTGACGTATTAATCATCACAGTTCCTTTAGTTGCTCAAAAGCCAACTGTCGAAGGAATCAAGGAGTTCTGTAAGGACAAGATTGTCATGGACGCAACTGTACCTCTCGAAACAGCCATTGGTGGAAAACCTTTCAGATTCGTTGATTTGATGGAAGGATCTGCAGCTGAAAGAACCGCTTCCATTTTAGAAGGAACCGGCGCTAAGGTAATATGTGCATTCTGTAATATTTCCAACTCTCACTTAGCAAATATTCCAGAAGAAATAGACTGTGACTGTTTAATTGCAGGTGACGACAATGATGCTAAGGCAACCGCTGCTGAAATCATCGACAAAATCCCTGGAGTTAAAACAATTGACTGTGGAATTCTAGAAAAAGCAAGAATCATTGAAAAAATCACACCATTATTAATCGGATTGAACATCAAATACAAATCCCACTATGGCGGATTAAGAATTACAGGAATTCCTGCTTTAGACAAAGATTAGATTCACATGGATTCATTTGAGGCATTGATTGGTAAAAACATAAATGAAGTTGTCTTGGATGAATCAACAACTTTTTTTATTGCTCCATTGGAGTACTTTTACAAGAACTGTGGCAAAAGATATCCTGCAAGTAAGTTTAAACTGGCTGATTTGGATTATTTTAACCTGATTGAGTTTTATGAGCTTTTTAAGTATGAGTCAATTTTGATAATATGGTATTGCAACGATATAATCACTGATTTGGAACTCTATTACTTAAGCAATGACTTTGACGTGCTTTTTGGCGATTACTATATAATAAAAAAGGCCATTGACAGGGGCGAGGCTCACAAACTGCGAGAAGGGGATACAAAATATCTAGGAGCTTCAAGGTTAAGCGAAAAGGTAGCGCAACCAAACAGCGATAAATTGGCCAATAAACGTGAACTTGTTTTGAAAAAGAAATACCTGCAAAAAATCCTTAATGAGCTTGGATTTAAATGCAGATAGCTTATTTGATTGATTGAAAGTATTTTTATCATTGTTTTACTGGTTTTTTTAGTTTCATGTTTTTAGCATCTGAGATAAAAATAGATGGGAAATATTTTTTAACATAAATAAATATAATAATTGTTATGGAAAGAATTAGTGAAAAACCGCCACGAAATATTTCAATTAAAAGAACCTTAATATTATTTTTTGCAAACGTAATTGCCATGTATTTGGTCAGTTATTTCGGTTTAGGCGTTGAAATTGAGTATCTTGACGATATTCTTCTTTTTGTTTTATTTTACAGTTTAGTAAATGCTATTTTGTGGCCGATTATCACTAGATTGTTCCTGCCGTTCATACTTTTGACATTTGGTTTTGCCTTATTCATACTGAATGCTTTAATAATAGTGATTATTGCACCGATGTTTTACATTAACCTTGTGGGATATGGCTTTTTAGTTGCAGCATTCGTATTAACTGCAGTAAATACTCTGTTGACAGCAATTCTTACTATTGATGATGATACCTCATATTACAGGGTTGTCTTGAGGGATGCGCAGAAGAAAAGAAAAAAAGAGGTTAAAGATTATCCCGGTGTTATAGTAATTGAAATTGATGGTCTTTCATATGGAATGCTGTGTGAAGCTATTGAAAACGGTCATATGAGCAATGTTAAAAAGCTCATTGAATCAGAAACCCACACTCTCAGGCCTTGGATTACTGATCTTTCTTCCCAGACCGGAGCAAGCCAGGCCGGAATTTTACATGGAAACAACAGTGACATAGTGGCTTTCAGATGGGTTGAAAAGGAAAATAATAATAAAATCGTCGAATGTTCCTCTTTAAAGGATATTGAAGTATTGGAAGAGAGAATTTCAGATGGAAACGGATTGCTTGTAAATAACGGAGCTAGCCGGTCAAATCTATTTTCCGGAGATGCTAAAGACATTATTTTAACATCAAGTAAATTCAGAAACTTTAAAAAATTATATAACACTGCATGGTTTTCCCTGTATTCAAGTCCAAGTTATACTGCACGTATTGCACTTTTGGGATTATATGATTTAATTAAGGAGCTTCGATCGCAAAGAAAACATGAATCTGAAGATATTCAACCAAGAATTGACAGGGATTTCAAGTATGCCTCCATCAGAGTCGGAACAAATGTCTTTTTGAGCGAAGCCAACACTGCTACATTGATTGGAGATGTGATGGTGGGGGATATTGACGTTGCATATTCCACATATCTCGGCTATGATGAAATAGCGCATCATTCAGGTGTTGAAGATGAGGATTCTTATTATGCCCTCAGATTAATAGATAAGCATATCAAACGATTGATTGAAGGAAGCAGGTATGCTTCAAGAGAATATCAGTTCGTAATCCAGTCAGACCACGGGCAAAGTAAGGGGGCAACATTCACACAGAGATACGGAAAGACTTTTGAGGAATTCGTTATTTCATTGCTTCCGGAGGACATGTCTATTTATGCTAATCTCTCATCACAGGAAGACCACCACACGGAAATTTTCAATCCTTTTTCACACAAAAAGGATGATGAAGAGGAAGAGGATGAATGCATAGAATCCCAGGTAACTGTACTTGCATCAGGAAATCTCGCACTGATTTATTTGACTCAATGGGATTACAGATTGACTTATGAGGAACTGATGGAACAATACCCTGACCTTATTCCGGGCATACTCGAAAATGAATACATCGGTTTTATAGTGGTCTATTCAGAAGAGCACGGTAATTTGGTTTTAAGCAAAAACGGTAAATATTTCCTTGACAGTGATAAAATCGAAGGTGAAAATCCTCTTAAAAACTATGGAGAAAATGCTGCTGAAAAAATCAAAAGGCACTGCACTTTCAATCACCTCCCGGATATTTTGGTAAACAGTTTTTATGACGCTGAAAAAGATGAGGTCTGTGCCTTTGAAGAGCTGATTGGAAGCCATGGAGGAATAGGCGGTATGCAGTCCGAACCGTTTATTTTATATCCTTCAAATTGGAAAGTGCCTGATGAGGAAATTATCGGTGCGGAAAATATTTATTCAATCCTGAAAGAGAATTTGAAGTTATTGAAAAATAACGGAAAATGAATATGGATAATATATTTTTATTATATCAAAAAACAAATAATTCAATATGAAAAAGGTAAGGATTACTATTTTAAAGACAACTTTTCAGGAAGAATTAGCAAAGGAATATGGTATTGATGGCCTTACAACTTGTCCCATGATGAGTGAGGGTGAAGTGTATTATGCAGATTATGCAAAGCCTGACGGGTTCTGTGATGAAGCTTGGAAAGCAATCTATCAGTATGTCTTTGCACTGGCCCATGGTGTTCAGGAGATTTGGTATTATTCAGACTGGATAAAAACTCCCGGTGTGGCTATTGTTTCATGCAATGACGGTTTAAGGCCTGTCATAATGAAGCTTGAAGCAACAGACATTGAATCAAAAGCGGAGGAATAATATTACTAAAAAGTAATATTGTCAAATTCCTTTTGTGCATTTTCGTAGAAGTGTCCGAGTTCACGGCCGTTTACAAAAATGTGGCTGACTGTGATTGAAACGCTCATTTCATAGTTTTCATTCAATTTGCCCCATGTAATTAAAGGCTGAATTGCCTTTCCGTCAACTACGCAGTTTGTAAGCATGTCAAAGTCAACCCATGGAATGCATGAAAAGTTTGCAATGTTTTCAAGGTCACGCTTTTCCATTTCAAGCATACAACCCTCTTTTCTACCTTCCAGAATATCTGAAGACAGTTCCTTTACATAGTCATGCCATTCAAGCATATTGTCGAATTCCTGCGGAGTTTTAACTCTCATTTCACAGTAAATCTCTTTTTCTTCATCCATTATCGGAGTCAGCCCTTCTAAAAATTCGTGTTCAATGGCTTTGCCGTCAATTATTCTTCTTTTAAGTTGGGGAACTGAGTTCACTGCATTCATAAGGCATCCCAGGCTCATTACAAAAAAAGATCTGTCATTTTCATGACACCATTTCCACATCTTTTCCACATTAATTCTTGCTGACATCGCATAGCGTGCTGAAAAAAAATCAATGAACGGATTTTCATTTAAATTTAATTCAATTTCTCTCATTTTTAAACAAAACCTTCCTAATAGTTACTTTTTTATATGTATTTAATGATATATATTATTGTTATAAATCATAAAGTGGTTTTGTTATAATGAAAGTAGTAATTGTAGGTGGAGGAGCTGGAGGAATCTCAACAGCTTCAAATATACGCAAATTGGATAAAGATATAGAAATTACAGTAATCACAAGAGACAACAAGGTGGCATACTCTCCATGTGCTATTCCTTACGTACTCTCAGGTACAATAGAATCCTTCGATGATATTGTAATGAGGACTCCTGAAGATTATAAAGAGAAAAACATTGATGTTATCATAGAAGCAGAAGTAACTGCTGTTGATTCCGATAAAAAGACAGTAACATACGAAAAAGACGGTAAGGAAACCGTTTTGAATTGGGACAAACTGGTGCTTGCTACCGGTGGTAATCCGTTCGTCCCTCCTATGCAGGGTGTTGACCTTGACGGAGTGTTCAGAATCAGAAACATCGATGACGGTATCAAAGTACAGGAAGCAATGAAGGAAGCTGAAAGCGCTATCGTAACCGGTGCAGGTTTAATCGGTATTGAAATTGCTTTTGCCCTTAAAAAACAGGGACTGAATGTAATCTTAAGTGAAATGTTACCTCAAATCGTTCCAAGATCCCTCGACAAGGACATGTCCGACATCTTGGTTAAATATCTTGAAATGGAAGGAATCAAGGTAGTTTTAGGCAAACCGATTACAAAACTCATCGGTGACGGCAAAGTCGAAAAGGCATGCTTCGGCGATGAGGAAATTTATGACGCTGACATGGTAATCATGGCAACAGGTGTAAGGGCGGAACTCGACCTTGCAAAAATGGCAGGATGCGAAATCGGAAGATGGGCAATCCTTGTCAACGACAGAATGGAAACTTCAGTTGAAGACGTATATGCTGTCGGGGACTGTGTCGAATCAAAAGACCTTATTTTAGGATCAAATACCATTTCCCAGTTAGGTACCACTGCTGTGCGTGAATCCAAGACATTGGCCCGTACAATCTGCGGTAAAAAATCCAAATTTAATCCTGTATTGAACTCAATGGTTTCCAAAGTCGGCAAATTGGAATTCGGTGCTGTCGGATACACAACAAGCTTTGCTCAACAGAACAGAATCAGGCCTGTTGTACAAAAGGTACAGGCTTTAACCAGAGCACGTTACTATCCAAATGCAAAACCAATGGATATTAAAGTTATATGTGATGGAAACGGAACCATTATCGGTTGTCAAATCATAGCAGAAGAAAGGGTAGCGGAAAGAATCGATACAATGACATTGGCTATCACTGAAGGTTTAACCTGCTTTGATTTAAGTAATATGGAGTTCGCTTATGCTCCGCCGGTATCAATGGTTACAGATCCACTAATCATTGCTGTAGAAGAAGTAAGTAAAAAATTCAATTAAATAAAAAAGGGGGAAGATAATTATGCCAGAGCATGGACATGGACATGGTCATCACGGTCACGGAGGCCAAATGACACCAGAACAACAAAGACAAATGATTGAACAGGAAATAAGATTAGCTAAAAACCTTGGTCAAATCAAACATAAGATTGTTGTAATGAGTGGAAAAGGTGGAGTCGGAAAATCCACCGTAGCAGCAAACATTGCTGAAACCTTACAGAAATTAGGATTCAAGACTGGAATTTTAGATGCAGATATTCACGGACCAAACATCCCTAAAATGTTAGGCCTTGAATTATACGGAGAAGCTTTCCAGGAAAATCAGTTTGAACAGTTCAAAGCAATTACAGAAGCAGGTCTTGCAAGTCAGGACTTCAAAAATGATGAGGAAAAATTAGAATTCATCGAATCCAAGAAACAGGAATATTCACATTCAATGTTTCCTGTAGTCGCTCCAAGCGGTTTGAAAGTAATGTCAATGGCATTCCTGTTGGACAGCATTGACACACCAATCATCTGGAGAGGACCTCAAAAAACCGGAGCAATCAAACAGCTGATTTCTGATTGCCATTGGGGAAACCTTGACTATCTAATCATCGACAACCCGCCGGGCACCGGAGACGAACCTTTAACAGTTCTTCAGACAATCCCTGATGCGGATGCAGTAATCATGGTAACCACACCTAACGTCGTATCCCAGGAAGATGTATTGAAATGTGTCAAGATGGTTCAGCAAATGGGCATTCAAAAGGTTGGCCTAATTGAAAACATGGCTTATTATATCTGCCCACACTGCGATGAAAAACTCCACATTTTCGGTAAAGGAAATGGTGAAGCTTTCGCTGATGAAATGGAAATCACTTACTTAGGCGATTTGCCTATTGAAGAAAAAGTATCTGATTCACCTAACAAAGATGGTGTTATCTCAACAATTGAACCTGATGATGAAGTGTCAAAAAGATTTGTTGAGATTGTCGGTGAAATCCAAAAAGAGTTTTAGATAAGAGAAGTGTTTAATATATAACTTACTCTTGCTATATTTACGATGTATCCTAAGAAATTAGGATCTTCTTTTAATTTTTTAAAGTAATCTAGTTTTTCAATAACATAATCCTTGTTTTCATCCATCACATTGAATGAGAAGTACTGCATTCCGTTGATGTATTCCTGTTCATCTGTAAAAATAGGAACAATGTATTCGCCATCATTTGCATAGGGAATTTTAACAGGTTTTGAATCTTCCACGGATATGATAAAGCATTTGTCTTTGACGTATTCCTTAATTTCGCTTTCAGTTTTATCAATGGCTTCCTGGTTTTGATTTTCACTGTGCATGTAAATCATATTGATATGATTTTTCAGTTCCGGATGTTTAATCTCTTCTAGTTTCATTATGTATTATTTTGTCTTTAAAGATTATAAAGTTTGGTTTGCATAATCTGATTTAATTTTTTTAATTGGCCTTATTTTTTATTTTTAGGTATAAATTTCAATGCTGCTGAGTTGATGCAGTATCTTGGAGACCCTCCTGGTCCGTCATGGAAAAGATGGCCCAAATGTGAATTTGATTTTGCACTTCTGATTTCTATTCGTGTTGTTCCATGTGAAAAGTCCCTGTTTTTTGTAATAACGTCTTCAGATATTGGCCTTGAAAATGCAGGCCATCCGCATCCTGAATCAAATTTGTCCTCAGAAGAAAACAGAACTTCGCCATTTACTACATCTACATATATGCCTTCTTCAAAGAAGTCATCATATTTACCGCTAAATGCAGGTTCAGTCATTGCAAGCTGTGTTATTTCATACTCCTCTTTGGTTAAGTGGTTGAATTCTTCATCGTCAATTTGATTTAAATCAACATGACAGTAACCTTCAGGATTCTTTTCCAAGTATTTTTGATGATACATCTCGGCGGGATAGAAACTGCCGATGGCATGCGCCTCAACTAAAATCCTTTTTCGGGTTTGTCTCTGTTTTTCTTTTAGGAAATTTAAGACAATGTCCTTTTGAAAATTTTCCTGCCAGTAAATGCCTGTTCGATACTGTGTTCCGATATCCGGTCCCTGACGGTTTCTTACATAGGGGTCAATAATGCTGAAAAACCTTTCCAGAATTTCCTCAAGGGATATGATTTTAGGGTTATATGTTGCCTTAACAGTTTCAGCATGGCCTGTTTTTCCACTGCAGACCTTTTCATAAGTTGGTGCAAGGTCACGACCATTGGCATAGCCAACTTCTGTCTGATTAACTCCCTTTAATCTTGATATGAATGCTTCAACACCCCAAAAGCATCCTCCGGCCAGATAAATAACATGCAATTTAGTAAACATAATAATTGATTATAGTCTTAGTCCTATTTTAATTTTCTTTTTTCAAAATTGGCAATTTAAATTCCGACAAAAATCTTTTTTATTATAAAAATCATAGTAATATTATATACTGGAGGAAAGCTAATGTTTTACAGTACTATAATGAAAATTGATTCAATTGATAGATTAAGAGATATTAGGGATGCATTGCTTGTTGAACAAGGTATCAACCCTACTCGTCAGGGTGAACAAGCTATTAAAGTTGTAGTTGAAAGAATTGATGAAATCCAAGCTACTTTAGATAAATCCGCTACAAAAAACAGATACAGATAAGTGATTTTTGTGATAAGACGTGTTACTAGTAACAGGCGCCTTTTAAGAAAACGGATGTATAAAGCACCACATACCCGTCATAGGAATTCTACATATTACCGCGAAAATAAAAGTCTTGCTAAGCCGTTTCAGGATTCATTTAAGGACATGAACGGCCCAAATATAAAACGTAAAAGACGACCAAAACGTGAAGTTCAAAGCGGTTTTAAAATGTCCTACAGATATAAGTATTATTGTAAGGAAGATATTGTAGAAGAAGACGAAGAAGAATTTGACGATTCTTCTTAAACTATTTTTTAAAAAAAAAGTAAAAAGAGTTATAACAACTCTTCATTTGAAATAATCTTGTTTTCGTTGTGAATATTTAAAATTATGCCGCTGAAGGCCTCATCGTTTTTGGCAAGTTCTCTAAACAGCTCATCAGAAACTTCAGTAGGCTGATAGTCTTCCAATTCCAAATATTCAAAACCTTTTGCAAATTCATTCAAATCAGAAAATGCAATTATCTTAAAGTCATCAATACTTCCCGCAACCAGAAAGTCCTTTTCATGATCTTCTCCAAGTGTCGGACAAATATATTTCATCTAAAAGCTCCCGTTCCTATCCATATTAAAGTTCTGTGAGTGGGGATTTATAACAAATCCCTGGAAATATTCATCTTCCTCTGCCATTTCTGAAATGTCATCCGGACTTACAACCTTCATTTCAAGCTTGTCTAAAAACAGTTTGGAAATCTTTGCACTTCCAACTGCATATTCTCGGATGTCAGTGAAAACAGGAATGATATACTCTTTATTTGGTTCTTTAATAATTAATTTCACAGGGTTTTCAGCTTCATCAACCAATGTAAAGTATATCTCTTCAGGATATGTTTTCAGGATGTTGTTCTTGACGGCTTCAAGCTCAAGAGCATCTTCATTTTTAAGCTTTTTGACCATGTCTGCATAAACTTGAATATACTCTTTAAGCTGGCTTTTTGAAGCCTTGACATTATTTTTTTGATAATCTTCAAAATCTTTTGGATTCATTTTAATCGTGGCATTCGTGAACTTCTTCACTACCTATGACAAAGTCCCATTGTGGAGCGTTGATTGCAAGACCAATGAAATCTTCATCTTCTGAGTGATCTGCTACAATTTCGCTTCCGGTTTTTTTATCACAGGTAAATTCATTTTCTTCAAATTGTTCCTTGAATGTTTCAATAGCTATTTCAGCTTCTTTTTCATCTGTAAATGCAGGAATTACAAATTCTTCTGCTTCTTCATCTTCATCACTGATGATTAAAGCAACAACTTCTTTTTCTTCACTGCTTGCATTTGAAACGATGATGAACTCTTCGTGGAAAACCATGTGTTCGATTTCGTGATAAAGCTCGCCTAACTCTTCGATTTGCTCTTCGTTGTCATTTTCGAAAGCTTCATCGATATCGTCATGGCTTTCAAGGTAATTTTCGATTTTTTCGTTTAAATCATCGTCAAGTTCTATAAATTTTTCTATTAATTCTTTTAATTCGCTCATAATAATCACGTAAAAAATAATTTCAATAAAAATAAGTTTTTAAAAACAAATGAACATTCTCTTCCTAAACACCACTAAAGGAATACAAACGAATGCTCATTTCAACCATCACCATTGTTCATATTATAAAAAAATAGTATATAACAATATGAACAATACTATTTAGTTTTTCAACATATATAAAGTTTTAGTTTATTTTTGATTAAAAATCACTTTCTATAGATTTTATAAGGTTATAGATAATCTTATTTGTGCTTACATCAACATTATTTCTCTCACCTAACTCAATTACCTTGCCGGTCAGTGAGTCAATTTCCGTTTTGATTTTCATCTTAATGTCGTGGTGTGTTGATGAGTAGTGATTATAAGTGTCCGGAACCAGTTTTGAATAGAATATGTCCTTGTATTCATCTGAATTGTCCCAAAGTGTTTCATATTCACTTGCTTTTAAGACTTCAAAAATCTCGTCTAGGATTTTGTTCATGATTTCTATCGTATACTCGTTTTCCGTGAGTTTGCCATATGTGACATCAAGAATTGCCCCCAGTGGATTTAATGCACAGTTGTAGAGCATCTTGGCCCATAGGTATTTGTCAACCTCATCGGTCAGCTCACAATTGATTCCTGAAGCGGTTATCATGTCTGCAATTGGCTTTAAATCAGAGGGGTCCTGATTTTGAAGTGATCCGATTAGGATAGGTTCGGTATATACGGTAACTTCACTGACATGCCTTTTTGGACGTGCAAAACCGGTAATGAGACGTGCTGAAAACACCTCTGTTTTGTCGAAGAATCTCAGGTATGCCTCATCGTTTCCGAATCCGTTTTGGAAAATGATTATCTTGAAATTGTCCTTTAGGATTTGTCTGTTTTCATTTAGGTTTTTGGAAATGTCGTCATTTGCTGTGGTCTTTGAGGTTATGAAAACATATTCGAAGGCATCTTTTGGAATGTCTCCATATGATTCATATACAGTAACTTCATCTTTGCCAAATGAGTAGTGCTCAAACAGTCCGCATCTTTCGATTCCGTTTTCCTTGATTGCTCTTGCGGTTTCACCTCTTGCAAACAGAGACACTTTTGCATTTTGTGATAACATTGATGCTGCAAGCCCTATTCCTACAGCCCCTGCACCGATAACTAAAACATTCATGATTATAATTTTGATTTTGTTATTAATGTATTTTTTTGTTGTTCCTAAATTTTAGCTTTATATGTTCTTTTTTTAGTTAAAACTAAATACTAATTATTAGTTATGACTAAAAAAGCCCTTAAAATAGATTAATTTATATATAATTAAATTTAATATAACTTTAATTATTGATGAGGAATATTAAATGAGCAATAGTGAATTGATTATTAGAGATGACAATACACAAAAGGTTTTTTTAAGTGAAAGTTCCTTTGACGTAATGGACATTTTAAATAAGCATTACGATTATATTTTGGAGGAAATCCAAAACGAGGGTATAATCCTCAAGGGCCAGACTTGCAACCTGTTTAAGGAACTGATTTTTGAAGGCAATGTTGTAGGATTTTGCTCATATGATTTTTCATCCGAATTCATCACCGCTGCTTTAAATAACGTATATGTTCTTCCCGAATTCAGGGGAAATCACTTATTTTGCCAGGAACTTCAAAAAACAATGATGGAATACAATAAGCCAAGCATCATTGAACCGACTCATCTGGTAGTTGAATTGCTTGTCAAATATGGTTTTGCTAAAAAAATCAGTGAAAATATCGTTGCAAGTTCCATAGAGTTCATTGTTC
Organism: uncultured Methanobrevibacter sp.; assembly: GCF_946404245.1. Lineage (GTDB taxonomy): Archaea > Methanobacteriota > Methanobacteria > Methanobacteriales > Methanobacteriaceae > Methanocatella. The sequence continues at coordinate 41,109 of NZ_CAMJCX010000004.1, read as the reverse complement.
CCGGAGACCATGTGGAATCAAATGGCGATTATCAAAAAGAGGAGCTTTCCACACATTTCTATGACCTGAACATCTCTGCAAGCATTCATTTCCTTGACATTGAAAATGGCATTCTCGCTTATAGCTCTCCATTGAATTATGATATAATTCATTATGATTGCCTGACTTATAGGAATGAAATTGATGACGGTTACTTCACCGAAATTAAGGAGTTTTTCCAGAATAATGATGTGGAGATAATGAGGGAGATTTCACAGCTTGAGGATAGTCTTCCTATAAAATCATATACTCTTGAGGAGGTTGTCGGAGATGAGGACAACTTCTCACCGTACATTCTTTCCCTAATTGAAGATGCACATGTAACTCATGAAAGGGCAATTGAGATTAAAAAGCAGATGGTTGAAGAATATGAAGCGGGGATGATATTAAATGAGTCCTTGCTCATAAGACTTGCATATTTATTTGACGAAAATAAGGCCATTAGCATCAAGTCCCATAGTGATGTATGCCCCTACTGCAATATGCCGATAGACGGGCATGACAAGTTCTGCCATTTCTGCGGAATAAATTTGCATTATGACGGAGAAGAAATCTTTGACAGTCTTTTGAATACATTTGGCGATGAGGGGGACTTTGTTGAAGATATCAGTTATGTGGCTTACAAATTTTTAAAATTGATCTCTGAAGGCATCAAACTGGATTACTCAATAATAACCTGTGAAAAAGCATATAATGTCGAATGGGATTTGTTGAAGGACTATCTGCTGGAAAATAATTATTTTTCTGAAAACCGGATTACTGAGAAAGGTTATGAATTTTTAAATACCCACCCACTTCATTTCTTTGAAAAATACGAATTGAATCTGTTTGATTACACTGACTTCGAGAAGTTTTTCCTGTCACACAGTGAACTTGACGGAAAAGAAATAGTTCTGAAATATCTTGATCAGTTTGATGATGAGGAAGCTTTGGAGCTAAAAAAAGAAGTTATAAATGGCAATTAGGTAATTACCATCTACTTAAACCGTTGGAGTCTTGATTTGAACTTATGGAATCAATAATATTTTTACAATGATTGATGAAGTAGTCACTGTTTTCATAAGTGATATTGCTGCCTGAAATCATATAGTTCTGATTGTTTTTGTTGAAGAATATGTCTGCGCCATATGTTTCGGAGCCTTCACTGTAGAAGAAATATGTTGTAACTCCATTCTGGTCAATAGTTTGACTTGATGTGTATTTGCTTTGGTCCAAGCCTTTAACAATGTCGGATATGTTGTTATTGTTATCCAGCATTTGGGTATGGATTGTCATATTGTAATTTGAATCTTGATAACTTACAGCAGAATCGTTAATCTTGTTTTGGGTAAAGTTTTGCAATTGTGGAAAACTGCCGTTTCCCTGATTTCCGCTATTTGCATTATCAATTGCGGTTGTTTCATTGCCTCCAATAAAATTGATATTGCCTGCAAAAAAATTGATGCCTACATAGGCAACTATTAAAATTATCAATAATGCATAAAGTTTTTTCATTGTTGCGTCCATATGTATTGATATTTAATTTAAACTATTTAATGATTAGCATACATTTCAATAGTATACTTTTATATTAAAAAAAGTACAAAATAATATTATATAATTCAATATATTAAGATTTTAACAATTTTAAACATATTATATCATTCAAAAAATGATAGAATCAATAATTATTGTTAAAAATTATATATTTGTTCATGAATTATTGGAAATATAGGAAAAATGGTGTGATTATGAATAGAAATGTACGTATAGGTTTAATAACAGCTGTAACTATTATAGCTCTTTTTATATTATCCTTGTGGATTTCTTCTACACCAGCAGGTGCAGATAATTCTGTTCGTTTTGGTGTCTTAACACTAATACCGCCACTTGTTGCTATTGGTTTAGCGTTCATTACAAAAGAAACAATTTTATCTTTGTTTGTTGGGGTATTTGTAGGGGAATTCATGTTATGTGTAAACGATTTAAACATTGTTTCCACAATAGTCAATGCATTCTTACAGTTAGGCTCACAGGTTATTTCTTGTATGGCTGATCCTTGGAATGCAGGTATCATCCTTCAATGTTTACTTATTGGAGGTGTAATTCAGTTAATTACAAAAATGGGTGGAGCAAAAGCTCTTGCTGATGCATTCGCTAAAAGAGCAGACACTCCTCGTAAAGCACAATTATTTACTTGGATTTTAGGATTATGTGTATTCTTCGATGATTACGCAAACTCATTAATTGTCGGTCCTATCATGAGACCTGTTATGGACAAACTCAAAGTATCCAGAGAAAAATTAGCATTTGTAGTTGACGCAACTGCTGCTCCTGTAGCTGGTATAGCAATCATTTCTACCTGGATTGGTTTAGAAATCAGTTTAATTGCTGCTGGTTTCCAATCTGTCGGTGTAAGCAATGCTACTGGTTTCGGAATATTTTTACAAACAATTCCTTACAGGTTCTATAACATTTTCATTTTAATTTTCATTGTGATTTCCGCATTAACATTATATGAATTCGGTCCAATGAAAAAAGCAGAACAAGAAGCTCGTAAAAGAACTGAAATTCCAAAAGTTGCTGAAGCACCTGGTTTTGATGACGTTAAACCGGTTGAAGGAATTAAATTATCCATATGGAATGCTATCATTCCTATTGCTACCTTAATTATAGGTGCACTTGTAGCATTCTACTGGAGCGGATACACAACCATTTTAGGCGGAGAAGATCAAGCTCTCATCACCTTGATGAAAACAGCACCTTTATCATTTAACGGTATCTTTGAAGCATTAGCAGCATCAGATGCATCTGTTGCACTTTTCCAAGCAGCACTTCTCGCTTCCATTGTAGCTATTGTAATGGCTGTCGGTGAAAAAATCCTATCTATCGAGGATGCAATCTCCGAATGGATTGGAGGTATGAAAACCATTGTTATCACTGGTGTAATCTTGCTTCTGGCTTGGTCATTAGGTGGAGTTATCGGTGAAATCGGTACTGCAGATTATCTTGTAGGTGTTTTAAGCGGAACATTGCCTCAGTTTATCGTTCCTGCATTGATTTTCATTTTAGGAGCATTGATTTCCTTTGCAACAGGTACTGCATACGGTACAATGAGTATCTTAATGCCTTTAGCAATTCCTTTAGGTTGGGCAGTAAGTTCAGGTGACATGAGTTTCACAGTCGTATGTACCAGTGGAGTACTTACCGGAGCTATTTTCGGTGATCACTGTTCCCCAATTTCAGATACAACAATTCTTTCATCTATGGGAACAAGCTGTAACCACATAGACCACGTTCAAACACAAATTTACTATGCAATCTTTGTTGCAATAGTAGCAGTAGTGTTTGGTTACATCCCAGCAGGTATGGGAGTGCCTTGGTACATCTGTATCCCTATCGGTATAGTTGTAATGTTTATTGGTCTTAGAGTACTCGGTGAAAAAGTAGACTTTGATGAAGTTGAGGAAGAATCCTCTTCATAACTTCATTTTTCTTTTTTTTTTTAAAATTTTCGATTAATGATCTATTTCTTATTTAGCTCTATTGAATTGTCAGCAAGTTCTGTTATATTTTCTATAAAATCGTTATCTGCTTTATCAATTCCAATGGATTCCTCCCATTCTTTTAAAATGTTTTCTAATTTTGGAATGATGGCTTTTCCCTTTTTAGTCAAATTTAATACGTATTGACGTCCGTCGGTTTTGGATTTTGTCTTGGTGATATATTCCTCGTCTTCTAATTTTTTCGTCACTTGAGTCACAGCACTTTTTGTTAAAAATAGCAGGTCTGCTAACTCCTGTTGACTTATGTCGTGTTGTTCATCCATAATTAACATGCATAGTGCTTGCAATGCAGTTAAATTGTATTGTGAAAGTGTTCTGTTTAAATATATCTTGGTATTTTTGTGGAGGGTATATACAATTTCGACAAATCGGTCATATCCATGATATTCAACTACTCTTTTAAACTTCATGTTTTCACCCTAAATATATTATATTTGTATTTATTATATATTTTTTTCCACTAAATAAGCTTTATTTTATAAAATAATTGTATATAGTTTACTACTAAACTAATTAGTCATTTATAGGACTATTTTGTTTAAAAAAATCAATATATATTGCTTATTGTTTATTTAAGTATTTTTTTCTATTTTTTTTAACTTTTATTTCCATTAATTTTCATTGGATTATATTGAATAAATTTAGGCATACCAAAATATTTATAGCATTTTTAATATAATAATAAGCATGAGTGAAAATAATCATTTGCCGGTTTTTGGTGTTGGGCCCTATTTGATAGGCATGATAATCCTTATTACAATATTATTTTTTGTTTTGAGTTTCCATAATGTAATCCCTGTTTATAAGTCAAATCAGATTATTCTAAGTGTTTTAGGGTTTGTTCTAATCGTTACAGGCACAATCTTCTGGCTGTCTGCCAATGTCAATTCAAGAATAGACGACGGCATCAGGAACAATCAACTGATTACAACCGGAATATATTCAAAGGTCAGACATCCGATTTATGCTGCTTTCCTATATGTGGTAACCGGTTCAATTTTAATCTTCGATAACTTGTTTTTAATATTTTTGCCTGTTGTTTTTTGGCTGATATTGACAGTTGTAATAAAAAATACAGAAGAGAAATGGCTGTTTGAATGGTATGGTGATTATTATTTGATTTATTCAAGAAACGTTAACAGATTCATTCCGAAGGTGAGATAATGGGAATATTCGATAACATGAGAAAACCTAAGGGAAAATTAGGTCAGATTCAGTTAAAATCAATGAACAAGGAACATACTCCGGTATCATTATGGGGTTTGAAACATCTGGACATTAAAGGTGATGATGTAATTTTAGATATAGGCTGCGGCGGCGGAATAAACATCAACCGTATGGCAAAACATGCAAAAAAGGTATACGGTGTGGACTACAGTATGGACAGCGTAAAGGTTTCAAGAGAAGTCAACAGGCAGGAGATATATGACGGTAAGGTTGAGGTTGTCCATGGGGATGTGCAAAGCCTACCCTTTGATGATGAAACATTTGATGTTGTAACATCATTTGAAACAGTCTATTTCTGGCCAAACATTGAAAAGTGTTTCGGAGAGGTTAAAAGAGTTCTAAAACCTGGTGGAATATTTTTAATTGGAACAGAATCAAACGGGTCAGATAATATTCCGATGAAAATATCTGAAAAATTAATAAATATGACAGTATACAATGATAAGGAAATGTGTCAATATTTAGAGAATAATGGCTATTCACAGATTACAGCTTACCTGCGGGACGGGCGAAAAAAGCAGGAAACAATTAAGGAAATTGGCGGTGAGACCAAAACAATTGATGGTGATTATGATCATGTGTCATTTACAGACAAGTGGGTTGAATGGATGACGATTGTTGCAAGAAAGTAGTGATTTTACTGTTAAATATTTAATTCTTTTTTTTGCAAGTGCAAATCAATCATTCACTGATTGATGCACTAGCTAATATTATTTCTCTATTTTTCAAGTACTGCAATATAATCCATTCTTTTTCTTAAAAATGGTAGCCATGTGACTATTCTGTAATGCGGCTTGAATACATTAACTCCGTCAAACAGATTGACATCTTTAATCCAGTTGAAATTATTATTGAATTTGAGTATTTCACTGCCTTTTTCAACGCCCCATTTGAATTTGGAGTCTGTCTCTTCAACAGATTCTTCCTTTGTATTTTTAACGGAAATTGGAGGCATTATTTCCATAAATACGCTACATTTGTCAAAGTTAGCATCAATGATGTTTATGATGTCTTCAACATCTTTTTGATTCAGATACATTGTCAGGCCTTCAACAATAAAAAGGGTGTCATTTCTTATTTTAATTTCACTGGCCCAATTCGGATCCATTGCAGAATATGCCAGTGTTTTCACTCTTTCTGAATCCTCGATGTATTGCAATCTGTATCTTGCTGAATTTTCTAAATCCACATTATACCAATTAATTTTTCCGTTGTCCAGTCTGTTAAAACGGGTATCCATTCCGGAAGCGATATTGACGATTGTACATTCTGGATGTGCTTTAATATAGTCACCGACTATCTCATCCAATACGATGGTTCTTGCAATGGTTCCAAGCTGCATTAGCTTGTCCTTTTCAGCTGAGCTGAAATCATAATCGACTTTTGAAATTACTTCGATTGCTTTTGAATCATAGAATTTATGGTTCTTTTGCTGAGAATGCTTTGCTTTTGCAAACAATGTCAAAAGCATGGTTTTTTCTACACCTTCTAAATTCATAAGTATTCCTCCATAGTTTAATTTGAATTATATAAAAATAGTGGCTAATACTATATAAATTTTTATGCATACCTAAATTTATTAATATTATTTCATTAAAAAATATTAATTAATCATCTAAAAAAGTAGAACTCATCTTTACAGAGTTCCTTATAAGTGCAGTATCTGCATAAATACTGTTCTTTTTTAGGAAATATTTTCCTGTTTATTTTGTCACGCACATCATACATTGTATCAATGGCTTCATCAATTTCAGAATAGCTTAAGTATTTGCGTTTGTTTTCATTGTCACTGACATCAAGCAATCTCAAACGGCCGTTTTTGGTAAAGAATACTCCTACGCTTGAAACCTGCTTGTGATATACGTTTTCGACAAGCAACTTGTAATAGCACAGCTCCAGACGGTATTTTGAAAATGAATTTGAATTGCTGGTTTTATAGTCTATCACAACCAGATGGCCGTTTTCATCCTCTAAAATGATGTCGCATATTCCTGAAAACCTGTGCTTCTTATCAATAATATATTCCTCATTTGAAAACAGCTTGTAGTCATTGTCCACAAAGACCTCTTTAAAAAACAGTGATAAATTGTCAATATGTGTATCAAGGCCATACCCAATGTCCAGTTCGCTTGCAATCTTGATTAATTCATTGTTGATGTCAATGTCATCAAGATCATCCTCAAACCTGTCGGTGAATTTTTCAGCTATAAGGTGAACATCGCTTCCCAATGCCATATACTTGTTGGGTTTTGATTCAATTTCATCAATGTATTGAAACTTGAATTCACGGGGGCATTTGAGATATGAGTTAACTTTGGACTTTGACAATTTCATATAACTATTTTTGTCGAATAGATTTAAATAATTAATCAAAAAGAATATAATATAATTAGACAAATGGAGAGTAGTTTAATGAAAATTGTAGCACTTCAAGCAAGCCCTAGAAAAGGCGGAAACTGTGACGTATTGATGGACGAAATGATTAAAGGGATTGAAGAAAACGGCGGAGAAGTAGTAAAATACTTCCTGGAAGGCTGTGATATCGCACCATGTAAAGCATGCATGTACTGCGCTGAACATCCTGAATGTGTAAGGGCAGATGACGGAAACAAAATCATCGATGAGCTTGTAGCAGCAGACGGAGTAATCTTTGCAACTCCAATCTACTACGGTCAAATGACCGCACAAGGAAAATTAATCATTGACAGATTCTATGCAATCGGACAAAACCCAGATAAAAGCTTATCCGGTAAGGCTGCATTGATATTTACTGAAAACCAGCCTGAAGGAACCTATGCAGACTATATTGAACTCACTAAATTCTCACCGTTCACATTCATGGGATATGATGTAATCGGTCATGTTGATGCAGGTTCAGCAGGTCCTGCAGGAATCGTTGCTGAAGAGCAAAAAGACAAATTAAAAGAAGCTTACGAATTAGGTTTAAAATTCTAAACCTATTTTTTACTATTTTTTTGTTGTATATTACAACACTTTTATATATTTAATAATCTATAATCATATCTAACTGAATTTAAAAAGTTGATATGATGGAATGTGAAAAACTTATTTTATGTGAAGAATGGGACAAAGTATTTCCCAAATCCGAAAAAGTGCACCATGAAAAGGTAACTTTCATAAACAGATATGGAATAACCTTGGCCGCTGACTTATATAAACCATTAGATGCCGAAGGCAAATTGCCTGCAATTGCATGCTGTGGTCCTTTTGGTGCTGTAAAAGAACAGGTTTCAGGACTGTATGCGCAGACATTGGCTGAAATGGGATTTTTAGCAATAGCTTTTGATCCTTCATTCACCGGTGAAAGCGGAGGTCATCCTAGGGCAATGGCATCACCTGACATTAACACAGAAGATTTCCAGGCTGCAGTTGACTTTTTGGCAACAAACGATGACGTTGATGCAGAAAGAATCGGTATCTGCGGTATCTGCGGCTGGGGAGGAATGGCATTGAATGCCGCTTCAATAGATACACGTATCAAGGCAACAGTGACATCCACAATGTATAACATGACCCGTATCAATGCAAAAGGCTATTATGATGCCGATGACAATGCCGATGCAAGATATGAAATGAAAGTCGCCCTGAACAACCAAAGAACTGAAGATTACAGAAACGGCGAGTACGCAAGAGCCGGAGGGGTTGTAAAAGAGGTCACTGACGATATGCCTCAGTTTGTAAAGGATTATCATGACTACTACATTGAACCGTTAGGATATCATGAAAGGTCTGTAGGTTCAACAGAAGGCTGGAACGTAACAGGATGCATGTCATTCATCTCACAGCCAATCATAGCATATTCAGATGAAATCAGAACACCAATATTGATGATTCATGGAGAAAAAGCTCACTCAAGATATTTCTCAGAAGATGAATTCGCTAAACTGACTGGTGACAATAAGGAACTGATGATAATTCCGGATGCAGTTCACACTGACCTGTACTACAAAACTGATGTAATTCCGTTTGAAAAGATTGCAGAGTTTTACAGAGAAAATTTATAAGTTAGTTGAAATAACTAACTTTATTTACTATTTTTAATAAACTAACCTTATGGGTTTAGGTTCATTATTTAAAAGAAATAAGAAAGAAAAGAAGGAAGAAGTAATTGAGGACTCACACATTGACATCAACACTGATGAGTGTGACGGTTGCGAAAAATGTTCAATAGCTTGTCCCAATAATGTTTTAATGCTTGTAGAGGGAGTATCAACCGTTCGTGATGCTCAGGTATGCAAGAGCTGCAAGGTTTGCATGGCAATATGTCCTAACGACTGCATTACAGTTAATTGATTGTTTCACGGATAGTGTCTATAAAGCTTCTATCCTCTAATTTTATTATTTTTGTAACCTTATCTGATTTTTTGATTCTTATGGTATCTGCGCTGAACACTTCAATTGGTTTTCCGTCAGACAATACATATGAGGATGTGTTTTCCCTCAGTTCTGTTATTTTAATGTCCACAGTTGAATCGTCGGCAAGAACAATGCTTCTGTTGATTATGGTGTGCGGAGCTATTGGTGTTAATGTGATTATCTCTGCAGTCGGATCCACTATCGGACCGCCGCAGGACAGGTTATATGCGGTTGAACCTGTAGGTGTGCATACAAGTATGCCGTCTGCAGTGTAGGAATTGATCAGTTTTCCGTTGACAAGCACGTCAAATCTGACAACTCCTATAATGTTTTTTGAAATTCCAATCTCATTCAATGCCTGCGGGATCCTGACAATTTCCCCATTTGCCCTAACAATTTCACCTTCAAGCATCATTCTATTTTCAACATGGTAATTGCCGTCAATGAGATTTTTAAGTGCCTGTTCAATATTTTCAGGATTGATTTCAGTCAGATATCCAAGTGTTCCTGTGTTTATTCCGATTATCGGTTTTTCCCTGGATTTTCTTGATGTCTTTAGAAATGTGCCGTCGCCGCCTATGGATATGATAATGTCTGAGGTGTTGATGTCATCAACAACTTCCAAATCCAGGTTTTCTGAAATCTGCATTATCCTGTCCTGAATTTCTAGGGAAAGCTCATTGTTTTTGTCGCAGTTTACAAAAATATTCATGATGATATTTTGTTTAATTTGAATATTATATTTTTTCAATCAAAAAAAGTTTTTAAATTTAGCGAATAATTGTTTAAAAAAATAAAAAATAGAATTATAGGCTGAGTTCATCAGCAGTTATAACTTGAATAGTCATATTTTCGATAAATTCTTCACTTTCTTCCCCAAAGTTAAGGAAATGTGGTGAAGCCATATGCTTTTTCAAGGCATCAGGGGATTCCCATTTTTCAACAAAAGTTAATGTGTCTTCTTCTATTGATTGCAACAGTTGGTAATCAATATTGCCGTCTTCCTGCAGTGTTTCAAAGATTAAATCTTTTGAAACTTCTATGATGCTGTCTTGACAACCTTCTTTAGGTTCGATTTTTGCTAGAACTAATATGAAATCCATAACTACTCACCTATTATTTGATATGAATAATTATATTTTTATATTATTAAAGATATTCTATTTGAATTTTGCAAAAATACTTAATTAAAAAAATTAATAAATATTATTATTAAAATTTTTTGGAGAAAAATAATGATATATTCAACAGAAATTCAAAATATGTGTCCAGTTCGCAAAGGTGCTAACCATGGACCTGCTCCAATACCTGAAGAGGGAAAATGGGTAAAAGCAAAAGAGATATCTGACATTTCAGGTTTTACTCATGGAATTGGCTGGTGTGCACCGCAACAAGGATGCTGCAAGTTAACATTGAATGTTAAAGATGGAATTATTGAAGAAGCATTAGTTGAAACTCTTGGCTGTTCAGGTATGACACATTCAGCTGCAATGGCTGGTGAGATACTTGTTGGAAAAACCATTCTTGAAGCTTTAAACACAGACCTTGTTTGTGATGCGATTAACACTGCAATGCGTGAATTATTCCTGCAAATTGTTTATGGAAGGACACAATCCGCATTTTCAGAAGGAGGACTTCAAATTGGTGCTGGTCTTGAAGATTTAGGAAAAGGACACAGAAGCCAAGTTGGAACAATATTCTCAACAAAAGAAAAAGGTCCAAGATATTTAGAGTTAACTGAAGGTTACATTACTGAAATCGGACTTGATGAAGATGATGAAATCATAGGATACAAATACATTAACTTGGGTGTAATGTTGGATGCAATCAAAGATGGCGTTGAACCTCTAGAAGCAATCGAAAAGGCAACCGGCCAATACGGCAGATTTGATGATGCAGCTAAAAAAATAGACCCTAGAAAGGAGTGATATTATGAGTTTATTTGAAAGTTATGAAAGAAGAATCGATCAAATCATTCCTGTTTTAGAAAAATACGGCATTAAAGACCTTGAAGAAGCAAAACAAATTTGTCTTGACAAAGGATTTGACCCTTATGAAATCGTTAAGGGAGTTCAACCTATTTGTTTTGAAAATGCATGCTGGGCATACACACTCGGTGCGGCAATAGCTGTTAAACAAGGATGCGAAAAGGCATCCGATGCTGCAAAAGCTATCGGTGAAGGTCTTCAGGCATTTTGTATTCCTGGAAGTGTGGCTGATGACAGAAAAGTGGGACTTGGTCATGGTAACCTTGCATCAATGCTTTTAAGCGATGAAAGTGAATGTTTCGCATTCCTTGCAGGTCACGAAAGTTTTGCAGCAGCTGAAGGAGCAATAGGAATTGCAAACTCAGCAAATGAAGTAAGGGAAAAACCGTTAAGGGTAATATTGAACGGTCTTGGAAAAGATGCAGCATTAATCATTTCAAGAATCAACGGATTCACTTATGTTCAAACTGAATTTGATTACTTCACCGGAGAAGTGAAAGTGGTTCGTGAAAAAGCATATTCAGATGGTGAAAGGGCAAAAGTCAGATGTTACGGTGCCGATGATGTGCGTGAAGGTGTAGCAATCATGCATCTGGAAGGAGTTGACGTGTCCATCACAGGTAATTCAACCAATCCAACACGTTTCCAACATCCTGTTGCAGGAACCTACAAAAAAGAATGCATAGAACAAGGCAAAAAATACTTCTCAGTTGCATCCGGTGGAGGAACAGGAAGAACCTTGCACCCGGATAACATGGCTGCAGGACCTGCTTCATACGGTATGACCGATACTATGGGAAGAATGCACTCAGATGCACAATTTGCAGGATCATCTTCCGTACCTGCTCATGTTGAAATGATGGGATTAATAGGTATGGGAAACAATCCAATGGTCGGTGCATCCGTAGCTGTTGCAGTGGCTGTTGAAAAAGCAATGAAAAAATAAGGGAGTTCTACTCCTTTTTTACTATTTTTTTTAGGAAGATATTATGTCTACAATGTGGGGTTTGGCTGTTCGTGGAATTTGCGAGCTCAACGATAAGGTTTTACTTTTAAAGGTCAGGTCAAAATCAGCCCATGATGCCGGAAAATGGGAGATTCCTGGTGGTAAAGTTAAAAAATGTGAATTTTTTGACAATGCATTGAAAAGGGAATATATGGAAGAGACAGGCCTTGAAATTGATGTCGTTTCACTTTACAATGTTGTCAGAAATGATTATATCGCCTGCAAAACAGGTGAAGATGTCAAATCAATTCAACTGATAATGAAAGTAACTTGTGAAAATGATGAAGTCACTATAAGTGAAGAGCATGACGAATATGGCTGGTTCAGTTGGGATGAAGTAAATCAGATGATTGAAAAAGGATTATTGACTCCGCCTGCCGTCAATGCATTTAAAAAAGAGTAATATTATTTTTTTTTAAAGAAATGTTTTAGTTGACTACATATGTAGCCAACTCTATTTTTGTTAAAAAATCAGTCAAGACCTAAAATCTTGGCAGCATTATCATATAGAATCATGGATCTTTCTTCATCTGTCAGGTCTATCTTTTTAAAGTATTCCATTTCACTTTCAGATTCCCACATAGGATAGTCGGTTCCCCACAGCACCTTATCTGCGCCATATGCATGAATCAGTTCAAGGGCTGTTTCGGGTGATAGGTCATATAAGCTGGAACTTAAATCAACATAGAGGTTAGGTGTTCCGGCTAATTTTTCAGTAGCTTCCTCCCACATGCTCCATCCTGCAAAATGAGCACCGATGAATGTTATTTCAGGGAATCTGTCTAAAAATGGTTTAATTTGTTCAGGATTGGAATAATTGTATCTGTAATCTCCGCAGTGGACAAGCATCGGAACATTGCCTTTGCTTACCACTTCTCCGATTTTAAATGCCCTTTCGTCATTCATTGCAAACTGCTGAAAATCGGGATGCAGTTTGACGCCCTTGAGACCCAGTTCAATTAAGTAATCAAAATCGCCCTGAATGTCTTCACTGTCAGGATGAAGTGTTCCGAAACCTGTAAACAAATCAGGATGAGCATTAACTGATTCGGCAATAAATTCATTGATTGATTTAACCTGTTTTGGTGTTGTAGCAACAGAGTGAACAAGATAATGTGTTACTCCAACCTTATTTCCGTCATTTATCAGGTCATCCAGCTTTCCGTTCAATGACATGTCCAAATCATAAAAATCTCTAATTCCAAGTACCGCTTTATCCGCTATCTTTTCCGGATAGATATGACAATGTGCATTTACAATTTTTTGCATAAAATTAAACCACCATACAATAATCTAGTTGAATATTTGATTTTGACATATAAAATATTTAATGATAATTGGACAAATAATTAAATATGAGTGTACAATGATGTCCAAAATGTAACAAAATTCTAAATCCCCAGGAACCGGTCTGCAGCAACTGCGGGTTTAAGGTTAAAAATCATGACATTGGAAGGATAAATTCAATATACCATTCAAGCAACGTGGCAACATTAGTTTATCTGGCAATTCTTTTCATAGGTGCTCTGATATATGGTTTTGTCAATTGGATTCTGGCCATTGTTGTTGTTGTGGTGTTGTTTGCAGTAGTTTTATATCTAAAATTTAAAAGATAGTGGGAAGATTAATATAAACTTTCACCACTGTATTCATTTTCTTCGGTATATATTCTGATTAACCTGTCCACCAGATCATCATACATCAGTCTGTGGCCTACTGCACCGCCCTGTGGAGTTTTCACGTTGTTCAGTGATTTGTCTGAAAATTTTCCGCTGTTGTTTATGATGTACCACATACCGTGAGGTGTGTAGATGAACAGTTCGCCTTCACCATCCTTTGCTCCATTTTTGAAGCTGTCCTGAGGGTCATATATTTTTGTTGAATGAACAGCAAGCCTTGAAAGGTCCTGTTCCGGTCGGGTTCCGGTCTGCTCAAACAGCATTTTCAGCCATTCATATGACTGGTCGATGAGGTTGGATTTTTTAATGGGGTCCTTAAAAGCCTCTTTAATCTTGTTTTGTCTTTTTTCTAGGGTATTTGTGATGCCCAATATCTCTTCTACTTTGGCAACATCCTTTTCAAGACATCTCCATCCTTCAGGCCTTCCGGTTACCTGAACATTGCCCTCAACAAAATCCATTCTTTTGAATTTTCTAAAGTAAGGTTTGACCTTTTCGAAATCCCCGTCCGGAATCATTTGATTTAATCCATACAGGTATCCGTATTCGTTAGCGTCATAACATTTTGTTTCAAGCTTTAATTCTTTATCTGCCATGTTTATTACTTTGTTTTTATTCTATAAAAATAGTTGATAATTAGTAAGTTATTTTTATTTAAAGTTTCAATATATAAGTATGGTAAAAGTAAGTATTATGGGATCAACTGGAGTAATTGGTAAAAACGTTGCATTTACCCTTGCAAGAGCAGATACAGTTGATGAAATCATATTTTTTGCAAGACCTCAAAGTGTTGAAAAGGCAAGAGGCGAAACATTTGACATGTATGACGCACTTGCTGCAGAAGATATTGATTGTAAACTAACACCTACTTCTGATTATGAAGATTTAAAAAATTCTGCTATCGTACTTATTACTGCAGGCATCCCTAGAGAAGAAGGAATGAATAGAAGGGATCTGGCAATTCCAAATGCAGAAATCGTAGACAATTATGCAAAGGAAATTGCTATCCATGCACCGGATTCCATTATTTTGGTTGCAACAAATCCTGTTGACGTGATGACAACAGTTGCACTAAAATCATCCGGTTTTGATAAGAAGAGAGTAATCGGTATTGGAAACCACTTGGATTCCCTAAGACTGAAGGCATACTTTTCAAGACAGATTAACATTAACAGTTCCGAGGTTCACACACGTGTAATTGGTGAACATGGAGATCATATGGTGCCGCTTTTAAGTTCAACAACTATTGGTGGTATTCCATTGAAATATTTCGTAAAGTCTGTTGATATGGAAGTTCCAAGACTTATAAAAAGACTCAAAAAAGCAGGAAACACAATAATTTCTAAGAAAGGCGCAACAGAATATGGGCCATCTTATGCTATTTCTAACATTATTTCTACAATAATCACTGACTCACATAAGGTTTTAACAGTCTGTACCTACCTGGAAGGAGAAGTTGGGGACGTATACGATGTAGCTTTAGGAGTTCCAGTAGTATTATCCAAAAGAGGTATTGCCATGATAGTTCCTATTCATATGAATGATTTTGAACTCCATGAGTTCAAGGAAGCTGCTAGTATAGTTAAAGAAACCACAGATGAAGTTTTAGAACATTTAAGGAATAATGTTGAGTGATTAGATGTTGAAAAGTGTTATAGAAAAATGGACCGGTTCAAGTCTAATCTTAAAAATACTAATTGGATTAATCATTGGGGCAATTTTAGGGGTAGTGGTTCCTGATTGGAAAGTTATAGGTATTCCTGGAGAATTATTTGTAAGTGCTCTTAAAGCTATTGCTCCTATTTTAGTATTTGTTTTAGTGTCTTCAGCTATTTCAAAGGCAAGGTCAGGCATTGGTTCCAGATTCAAAACAGTAATCGTACTTTATTTGTTCAGTACTTTCTTATCAGCGATGGTTGCAATTATCGCAAGTAAATTATTCCCGGTTACAATACACTTGTCACTGGCAAGTGACGCCACCGCACCTGGAGGCATTGGCGATGTAATGTATAGTATGCTAACGGTGATATTCTCAAATCCTCTCAGTCTGCTGGCTGAAGGACAGTATTTGGGAATTCTATTCTGGGCAATCGTGTTGGGTATTGCACTTAAGATGGTTGCAACAGACACAACCAAGGATGTTATTCATGATTTGGCCAATTCAGTTACTGTAATTGTACGTGGAATTATTCAATTTGCACCTATTGGTATTATGGGATTGGTATTCACTTCCGTTTCTGAAAACGGACTTGGAATATTTACACAATACGGTGAGCTAATACTGCTGCTTGTCGGATGTATTGCATTTGTCGCATTAGTAACAGATCCGATTATTGCTGCTGTTGCATTAAGGCGCAACCCTTATCCGTTAGTATTTACATGCTTGAGGGAAAGCGGTATCACTGCATTTTTCTCAAGAAGTTCAGCAGCTAATATTCCTGTTAACATGCATTTATGTGAACGTTTGGGTATTGATAGGGATTTCTTCTCAATCAGTATTCCATTGGGAGCTACAATCAACATGGAAGGTGCTGCAGTAACAATCACTGTAATGACATTGGCGGTCTGCCATACGATGGGTATTGTTGTCCCGTTGCCGGTTACAATTGTATTATGTATTATATCAACAATTGGAGCATGTGGAGCTTCAGGAGTGGCTGGAGGATCTCTTCTGCTCATTCCGATGGCATGTTCACTCTTTGGAATAAGTGCTGATGTGTCAATGCAGGCTGTTGCAGTCGGATTTATCATTGGAGTTATTCAGGATTCCTGTGAAACCGCACTTAACTCCGCTGGAGATGCATTGTTCTCTGCTACAGCGGAATATCATGACAGAATTAAAAACGGCGAAGAAGTTAATTTCTTAGGAGAATTTGCAAAATGAAACTGGTAGTTCAAAGGGTATCTCATGCAAGCGTTGAGGTCGACGGTGAAATCACCGGCAAAATAGATGAGGGCTTAATGGCATTGGTCGGCTTCGGGGAAAATGACAGCCAAAGGGAAGCGGACTATATGGCGCGCAAGGTCTCAAAGCTCAGGGTTTTCGCCGATGAGGACGGAAGGATGAACAAGTCATTACTTGACATTAACGGAAAGCTATTGCTAGTTCCCCAATTCACTTTATACGGCAAGGTAAAAAAGTACAGACCATCTTTTCACAGGGCTTTGAATCCTGATGAGGCAACAGAGCTGTTCGATTACTTTGTGGAGAAATGCAGGGAATATGTTGAAGTCGAAACAGGAGTATTCGGTGCATTCATGAAAGTTGACTTGCTAAACAATGGTCCGGTCACAATCATACTTGAAAAAGAGTTTGATGATTAATATCATTTTATATACAAGCAGTCATAAATAATATTGAGGAGTTAAAATGTCTAGTGAAATTGCAAAGGCACAGGAAATTAAAAGGCTCACTACACCTTTAAAGTTTAAGGATTCAAAGGCATACGACAGTGAGGGCAATTTAATCAAATGTGTTGAAACATTATCTGATGTAAGATTCATAATAGAACCTCGTGAGGGTATTTTAACTGATGATGAGATTCTGCAATATGCACCTGATTCCAAAGCTGCATCAAAAATCAGGTTGGACAGGGGTTTTGGCGATATTTCAGATGCCCTGCTGGTTCATGAATCCCTTCCATGGTATTTGGGAATATATTATGTAATTTTATTTAGTATTTTAATCCCAATTTCCTATCATAGAAACTTTTTGGGGCTAATAGTTCTTTTAATCTTATTCATTGTTCCTTTAATCTACGCATATGCCGTGCTGAATTTAAAGAGAAGCGCCCCAAGAAGAATTGCCGAGAAGACTAAAAAAAGAATTCAAAAAGCGGATGAGGTAAAAATTGAAGATTCCAGCTTTGAACCGGAGAGTTTTGATACATTGAAGATGTATGAAAACGAAATTAAAAATCTGAAAGTGGCTTTCGAGGTCAAGGAAAAAGTAGTTCGAAATTTAATCGAAAAACGTTTCGAGCCTCCTCAACTTACATATGACAAGTTCATAGCTACTGTGGATAGCTGCAGTAAAATATTCAACAATCAGGCAGATTCAAGTTTAGAAATTATTGAACTGGCAGTTGATGATACTCCTGGAATCAGACGGGAACTGGATAATAAAATTAATATAATGAAAAGAATTATAAATCAAATTGAAGACTTGACAAACGAACTGGTTATCAATATCAGTTCAGACTCACACTCAAAAGATGAAGTTGATGTTTTATTGGAAGATATGGAAAATTTAGTAGATTCTGTAAAGGATTATAAGAGTGATTAAAATGAGCAAGACATGTCCAAAATGCGGTGAAAATCTACCAGACGATGCACATTTCTGCGGCAATTGCGGGTATGATTTCTTTAAGAAGGATACTGCTTCCAAATCCAATTCCGGTTTTGATGGAAAAATATTTTTAGCGATAATAGTGATTGTAGCTATAATTGTGGTCGGAATATTTTTCGCTATCGGGTCTGGCGGCAATAATTCTACAAATGACAATGCGGATGTTAGTGAAGTTGATTTAACAATAACTGAAGTCAATGGATACACCAGCAGTTCTGCAAATCCTCAAAGTTACAGTTTGTACACTCAAGCTTTATTTAACAAGGTTCCTTCAGATTTAAAAGGATATAATGTCAGAACAACATATCTGGATGCAAACGATACTGAAATAGGTTTTGAAACTGAAACCTTATCCAATATCTATTATGACAGTGACTATTCACTCAGCTTCGGATATTACACAACCTATAAAAAACCGAATCCGGATCATGTGACTGTGGAAATTATAAAAGATGGAAAAACAATAGATAACTTTACTCAAAAGATAGACCAAGGCAAAATCAAATTCTTAAATTAATGGTGATATTATGGCTGAATTCTCATTAGATATAGATGAAATCAAAAATGATGTTGAAACAACAATTAAACAGGAAGAAGAAAAATTAGAAAACTCCAACTTAAAAAATCAAGCTAAAGACAATGCCGTTGCAATATTTGATGCCGATTTGAATAATCCTCAGGAAAGGGAAAGCATCTTGAAACCTTTGGACAACTTCGGTATGGCAGACATGTCAAAATCCGCATCCAGAAATGAAATGCTGGCTACTCGTGTTGTAGATATATCCAAAGGGGGAAAGGATGCTGACAATATCGGTCAAAAATTAGCCGAACTTGACAGACAAATGAAAGATTTGGATCCAAGTAAAGTGGATTTTGCCAAAAAAGGAGTATTGGGAAACATTTTAAATCCGGTTAAAAAATATTTTGACAAATATGAAAAGGCTGAAGTTGCCATTTCAAATATTATAGAATCACTGGACAACAGCAGTAAAGTATTGCAGAATGACAACACTACTCTTTTAAACGAAGAAACCAATTTAAGAGAAGTCACAAATAAATTGCTGGCAGACATTGAACTTGGAAAACAGATGGACGAATCCATTGAAGCTCAAATTCAGGAAGCTGAAATCAATGGTGTAGATGCAGATAAAATCAAATTTGTACGTGAAGAAATCCTGTTCCCTCTCAGACAAAGAATTATGGACATGCAGCAAATGATTGTTGTAAACCAGCAAGGAATCGTATCACTTAATGTAATTAGAAGAAACAACAAGGAGCTTATCCGTGGTGTAAACCGTGCTAAAAACGTTACAGTTTCCGCATTGAGAACAGGAGTAATGGTCGCTACCGCATTATATGACCAAAAAATTGTAATGGATAAAATCAATATTTTAAATGAAACCACTGAAAACATCATTGAGACAACTTCACACATGCTTAAGGAGCAAGGAAGTGAAATTCAAAAGCACAGTGCCGAAACCATGATTTCACCTGACGTGTTAAAAGCATCATTTGCAGAAGCTCTACAGGCTATTGAAGATGTAAGCACATATAAAGAACAAGCACTTCCTAAAATGAAAGAAACAATTGACATGTTCTCCGACATGGCAAATGACGGTAAAAAAGTTGTAGATAAAATTGAAACAGGAAACAACAGTTTGATTGAATAAAATGAATACTATTGAAAAAATTAAAAGGTCCTGGTGGGTAATCCTTTCATTTATTTTATTTATAAATGGTGTAGGATTCCTTTACATTGGGTCTAAACATAATAATAGAAATTGGATAATCGAGGGTATTGCCTATGAAATACCCTGGTTTTTATATTTTGTATATTTCGCAATGTTTGGAACCCCAAAATTGAATTTCCTAATTCCAAGCAGTTTGATATTGGTATTGGCAGTCATTCTAATGTTTGTGAGTATTGTGCGTTCAGTTTGGGTTGCAGTTAAACTTGCAGATGTATATGACAATATGGAAAAGTATGCAATTCAGTCAACCGTTTTGGATATTAGTCAAAAAAGCAAAGAAAACAATAGCTTTGCCAATTTCGGTTGTTGCCTGTGTATTTTTGTAATATTTATAGTGTTTTTAATTGTTGTATTGTGATTTTATGAATAAAAAAGTAAAAATAGCCATAGTAATCATTGTGATTTTAATCTTGGGATATGGAATTTTTTATCTCACCGATTATTATCATGCTGAAAAAACAGCAACTGATTTTTTAAACGGCAGCGGTAATGTAAGTGTAGTTAAACAGTCCAACGGATTGCTTTTGGACGGTCCTGGAAATGACTCAGCGCTTATTTTTTATCCGGGAGCGAAAGTTGAATATACTTCATATCTGCCGATGTTTACACAACTGGCCAGTCAGGGTGTAGATTGCTATTTGGTTGAGATGCCGTTTAATATTGCATTCTTAGGACAGGACCGTGCAGGTGATATAATTAATAACTCAAGCTATGCCCATTATTATATGGCAGGCCATTCATTGGGCGGTGTCGTTGCATCATCTTATGCAAATCATACAGATGATGTTGATGGGGTGATATTGCTTGCTTCATATCCGACAGATGAAATCCACAAACCTATACTGTCATTATACGGATCCAATGACAAGGTTTTAAATTTGGAAAAGTATAACGAAGCCAAACCATTGATAAAAAGCAATTTCACAGAGTTTGTAATTAATGGCGGTAATCATGGTCAGTTCGCATATTATGGAAATCAGTCAGGTGATGGAAAGGCCACAATTTCCGCTGAAAATCAACAGGAACAATGTGTTCATGAAATATTGGAATTTGTTGAAAATTTCAATTAAAATTCTATTTTTTTAATAATGCTTAAAAGCAATAACTTATAAATAATTATTTAGTTAATTGGAGGTCAATTCATGGAGAGAAATGCAATTATTTTGGCTGCGGGTAAATCAAACCGTTTTGCTCCATTCACATATGAAAAACCTAAGGGTTTGTTTATTGTCAGAGGAGAAATTCTAATAGAACGCCAGATTGAACAGCTTATCGAGGCTGGAATTAATGATATTTATGTTGTTGTAGGATATATGAAGGAAAAATTCTTTTATTTGGAAGAAAAGTATCCTCAGGTCAAATTACTCATTAACAACACTTTTGGAAGTTTTGGAAATATTTATTCATTATATGTTTCAAGGCAATACTTGAAAAATACATTTATTTGCTGTGCCGACCATTACTTTTTGGAAAATCCGTTCCTTGATGAAAATAAGGACAATAGGTCATACAGGGCATGTTCTCACATTGACGGAAAATTTATGGAGTTTGCAGTTGATTATTCTGATGCAAACATAATCACAGGATGTTATGTCGGCGGCAGCGATAGGATGGCAATGATCGGTCACGCCTATTTCAATGAAAAGTTTTCCCAAAGGTTCTGCGAATTGCTTGAGGATGAAATCACCGATTTTGGCGTTGCCGGAATGTTTTGGGAGGAGTTTTATGCAACACATATCAAGGATTTGACATTGTTCTTAAAGGAATTCGACCATGATAAGCTCCTTGAATTTGAAGATATTGACGACTTGAGACAATTCGATACAGACTTTTTGCTGAATGTAGACTCTGAAATCATTGAAAATATCTGTAACACACTAAAATGTCATCCGAATGACATCAAGGACATTGAGATAATAAAAGCGGGACTGACCAATGCATCTTTTAAATTCACATTGAATGACGTGGAGTATGTCTACAGGCATCCTGGAGGCACAGCCGATAGCCTGATTGACAGGCGTACTGAGGTATACACTCAGAACATGGCCAAAAAATATGATTTGGACAAGTCTCTAATTTACATTGACCCGTCAGGATGGAAAATATCTTATTTCATTCAAAATATTATTCCATGTGATATCCTCGGAAATGAAAAGCATCTGCAACAGGTAATCGAGTCATTGCATAAAACCCATGAAATTCCACTATCAGAAGAAGCGAAACTTTTTGACAATGTCGCAGAGGCAAAAAGATTGATAAATCTCGCCTGCGCTACCAAGGGTAATCTATTTAAGGAATTCAAGGAATTATTTGACAAGATTGACCAGGTTGATGAATTCGTTAAGGCGGAACGTGAAAAATACGGAATAGAATTGGTTGTAAGTCACCATGATGTTTACGAGCCTAATTTCATTTCAACTTCCGACGGCGATTTCTATCTGATTGACTGGGAATATTCAGGAATAAACGATCCCGCCAATGACATATGCAGTATTTTCACAAGGTATGAATACGGTGAGGATGTTAGGGAATATCTGCTCAAGGCATATTACGGACGTGAACTGACAGAATTGGAGCACAGACATGCAATGGGCCAATCAATTTTAAACGCCTTTTACTGGATAAGCTGGGGATTGTTTAAGGGCAGTGTCGGTGAAGAGGACGGCTTTTTCTTTTTAACATCCTACAGATACATAGTCAACCATATTGATGAAGTAATTGAAAGCTATAAAGAGATTTAAGAAAACTGATTTTCATGATTGGTAATGATTGGGATAGCGTATTGGAAAGCGAGTTTGAAAAGGATTATTTTGCAGATATTTTAAAGTTCATTGACCAGGAATATGAATCAAAAACAGTTTATCCTCCCTATGAGGATATCTTCAATGCCTTTAAGCTGACTCCATTAGGCAATGTTAAAGCGGTCATTTTGGGTCAGGACCCTTATCATGAGGAAGGCCAGGCCCACGGTCTTGCATTTTCAACTCCAGACGGCAGGCCAATTCCAAGATCACTTAAAAACATTTTCAAGGAAATTAACGCCGAGTATAATTACCCAATTCCCGATTCAGGCTGTCTGGAAGACTGGGCAAGGCAGGGAGTATTCTTGCTCAATACTGTTTTGACTGTTGAGGAGAGCAATGCCAATTCCCACAGCGACTGCGGATGGCAGACTTTCACAGATAAGGTAATTGAGATTTTAAATGAACAGTCACAGCCGATTGTTTTCATGTTATGGGGAAAGCAGGCGGAAAAGAAAAAGGAACTGCTTACAAATCCTGACCATTTGGTGCTGATAACATCACATCCGTCTCCTTTTTCTGCAAGGCGTGGCTTTTTGGGGTGCAATCATTTCAGGATGGCAAACGAGTTTCTAAAAGAAAACGGTTTGGATGAAATTGATTGGAACTTAAGTAAAGAAAGTCAGTTGATGTAGATTAAGGTATTTGATTTTATATTTTTTATCATTATTTTTTATTAAATTAAAAAAAAGTGTCATTAAATTAATGTTTTTACATTAACATTTAATTTAATGATTCATATTTTTGAGTATATTGCAGTGAAAAGTATTAGCTCATGACTCCGAAATTAACTCCGTTGCTTCCGATTGAAACAAATGAATGGTGCTTGTCACTGCTGCTTGGATAGTCATATCTTTGTGATTCAATTGAATTAACTATTTTATAATTTTGATATTCATCATTTAGAACATCATAAAACTCATCATGGGAATATTTGGATGGAGACGCGCTTTTTACAATTTCCTTTATCTCTGGAGTGATGTTTTCCCCGTTCCATGTGATGTAGTAAAACTCTTCACCTGCTGAAAACCACAGTACAGAATTGTTTGTCTCATCATATCTGTTATAGCCCATGAAATGGACCGCATCATGGCCGGAGACATTGACCTTTTTAATTTGGCTGTAGTGTTCTATATAATAACCGTAAAGACTCATCAGATTTGGATTTACATATCTGATTGTGAAAACATGGATGTCCTCATCGAATTCATACATATTAAAGTCGCTTTGGTAGGGATTTTCGTATTTTGGCGGGATTTTAAATGTCTCATATCCCACGTCTGCTGTTGTCCAGTTTGACGAATCTATTGCGCTGACGGCATTCATCAGAATGAAAATTGACAATAAGATTATGATGACCTTTTTAAACATGGTAATAGTATGTGTTTAAGGACTTAAATAACTATCTCATAGTTAACTTTCCTGTTGTCTCTCATTCTTGAGTCCATATCAACCAAATCGTAAACCAACGGATTTGCAATTAGAATCATCCATATTTCATAGGTTGTTTTAACAAAATCATCATTCAATTTAATGTGGTCGTGGACAATAGGGCATTTGTACGGAAACTCGGACTCATCAAAAATCAGATGGAACTCTCCCCTCTTGTTCAGATGGGGTATCAGTGGAAATGTTCGACATTGTATTGGCCTGATTGACCTGTCGCATTTCGGAGGATTTCTGCATTTTACAAGATAAATCTGGCCTTTCCATGAGTGAGGATATTTGATTTCATTTGAATCTATATAATACAGGTCAAAATCAGGTGAATCCTCATACATCAGCTCTTCACCCGGAAGCAGGTATAGTGCAAGCTCCTCGTTTCTGTAATCTTCCGCATCATATACGCAGCAAACTTCTCCGCATAGCTTTCCGCAGTCAAAATCAACAGGTGAAACTTCATCTAACCTCTTGTAAATTCTTTCAATAGATTTTTTCATTTCGCTGGCTGTAATTTCCATTATTTAGCACCTATAACTTGATTTAAATATGGTATTCTGTTTAAGATACTCATTATCAACACCGATGAAACCAATGTCAAAGCAAATAATATGTAGATGTATATTGGCTGATTGTAGTTTTGCAGGTTTTTAATTATCAGCAGAAGTATTGAATAATGGAAGAGGTAAATGCCATAACTGTATTGGGCAATTGATGTGATTATCCTGCGGACAATTCCATTTTCTCTGATGTTGAATTTCGCATTTTTGAAAAGTAGGAAAACTCCGGCAACCTCCAGTGATATCCAGAGTGAATATCTGTGAGGGTATTCCATGTGTGTCGGTGAGCTTAACACATAGCTGTTGATCAATAGTATGCATGCCGGAACCAATGTCAATAACAGGATAAACTTTTTATTTTTAAAAATAGGCCTTTCGGTGTATCTCAAATAGTATCCGAGAACTATGAATCCGATCGGGCCTGAAAAATATGTTAACATTATCGGAAACTCTTTCATTATTGTGAAATCAAACAATGCTGTAATCAGCCAGAATACTAAGAAATATTCAACTTCCCTTAAGTTGCTGTGCCTGATCCATTTGTTGAATATCGGCAATATCAGATATGTTCCAAGTATCATCCAGAAGTACCAGTTCGGACCGAAACCTGTATTTTTTCCGAGAAGGGAAGTGTAAATGTAATTTAAGATTGATTGTAAATCAAAACTTTGTATATAATTTGAATTTAAGAAATATGAGCTTGAAATGAAGATAGTCAAAAGCACTGCATTCCAGAATATGAATGGTATTGCAATTCTTGGAATCCTTTTTTTGAGAAAAGTACGGATATCCTCATCACGTCCAAGCAATAGCGCACCGGACAGCATTAAAAATAAGACCACTCCCAGTCTGAAGGGGTTTCCGATAATCTGTGTGGCAATCCATCCGGAGGACAGGATAGCATACTGGCCCCTGAGAGGATAATAGGTCAATGCATAGATGTGGGTCAGCATCACGCACATTATCGCAAGTGCCCTCAGTGCATCAAAATAAAAAATACGTTTTGATTTTTCCATATTATTTCGTATAGTTCATATAAGTTAAATATTTTAACTTGAATTTAAACTAACGCTTGTTAGTTTTATATATGATGAAGGTTAACATTATAATGTAAACTAACAGGTGTTCGTCAATGACAAAGGATAAAATTATGGACGTATCAATCGATCTGTTCTCAAAATATGGTTATGATGGTGTTTCGGTAAGACAAATTGCACGTGAAGTTGGAATAAGGGAAAGCTCAATATACAATCATTATTCAAGTAAGCAGGATATTCTAAAAGCAATATTGAATTATTATGTAGATGAGATGGTCAGCGATGACATACCTCTTGAGCAGGCAGCCATGAATCTGGACAGGGGATTTGACTATTTTTACAAGGCAGGCTGCGATGCATTTCTCTCAAAGCTTAAGGAAGACAGGATGATGAAAATAACCCGACTGTTTTTCATTGAGTCATATCACAATGATGATGTTAAGAATTTCATAAAGGAGGCCATCATCAACGCTCCGGTAAAAGGCTGGATTGACCTCTTTAATTTGATGAAGGCAAAAAACATAATACGAAAGGATTGTGACGTGGAGCAGCTGTCCGAATCATTTTTCTATTACGGAATGTTCTTGCTTTATGAACATTTCATCCTGAATTATCCTGAAGATGATGAAGAGTTCCTAAATGAATTCCTGGTAAAAACTGAAAGTCATGCAAAAATAATATTCAATTCCGCAAAGGTTAGGGAGGCATGACATGAAAATAAGGCTTGAAGAAGAAAAGGACTATTTTGAAGTCGAAAACCTTAACCGCAATGCTTTCTGGAATATATATCGTCCCGGAGCTTACGAACATTTTATTGTGCATAATTTAAGAATTGACGATTCTTACATTAAAAATCTGGCATATGTCATCGAAGATGGAGATAAGATAATAGGGAATATCAATTATTCCGTAGGCAGGATTGATTATGAAAACTCATCAGAAGATGCAGTGGTTTTGGGGCCTCTGGCCATTGACAATAGCTATCAAAAACAGGGTTTTGGTTCAGAATTGATAGAATATACATTAAAGTTAGCTGAAAAAGAGGATATTCCCTTTGTCATTGTCATAGGTGATGAAAATTATTATTCCCGCTTTGGATTTGAGAGTGCATCAAAATACAATATTTACCTGGAAGGAACTGAACTGGATGAGGAAAATCCATTTTTCATGATTAAAATATTTGATGAAACAAAAATATCAGGGGAATTGGGAATATTTCACAATCCTGATGTATTTGATGTTGATGAAAATGGGTTAGATGAATTCGACAGGCAATTTGAGTTTAAGGAAAAACTGATTTTAGAAGGACAATTAGGTGTTTAAATGAAATATGTTATAATTAACGGATCTCCAAGAAAGAAAAACACTTGGGCCGTGGTAAAACGGGCCAAACAAAATCTGGATGGGGAATTTGAAGAAATCCAACTGATGAAAGAAAAGATTCCAATGTGCAACGGATGCTTTAAATGCATAATGGAAGGGGAGGAAAGATGCCCTCACTTTGATATTGTGAATCCGATTGTAGAGAAAATAAGACATGCGGATGGAATCATAATTGCATCTCCGGTTTATGCAATGAATGTGACCGCACTTCTAA
The DNA here is from genome assembly GCF_946404245.1 of uncultured Methanobrevibacter sp. Taxonomy (GTDB): domain Archaea; phylum Methanobacteriota; class Methanobacteria; order Methanobacteriales; family Methanobacteriaceae; genus Methanocatella. Next base: position 13,714 of record NZ_CAMJCX010000004.1, on the reverse strand, counting down.
AAAATCTATTCGACCATACAGCATACTTCTATCACAGACCTGAATTTTTCACAAAAAAGGCGTTGGTTGTAGTTACAACCGCAGGTGCAGGTCATAAGAATGTTGCAAAATACATTGATGAAACATTAAGGCATTGGGGCGTAAATAAGGTATATAAAATAGCTTTTGCCTGCGGAGGAAAAGATTCACTGGATACAAAAACAATTGACAAGACAGCCGTCAAATTCAGGAAGGATGTTGAATCCGAAAAAATGCATTCACCGAAACTTGGGGATATAATCTTTTTCGATGTTTGGAAAGCGATGGCTTTAAAGGAAGATGGAATTCCTGCTGATGTAAGATATTGGCATGATACAGGTTTCATAAACCATGATTTTTCACCTGATGTAAAATTGGGCATATTTAAAAAGGCATTTTCAAAATTAATGTTCAATATTCTAAAAAGAGTAATGTAAGAGTTCAACTCTTACTTATTCATCTGCTAATTTTTTCAATGCATCTCCGGTTAAGTGAAACACATTCCAGTCCTTTTGCTCTGCGCCCAAGGACAGGTAAAAGTCAATGCTTGGCTTGTTCCATGAAAGGCATGTCCATTCAAATCTTCCATATCCTCTGTCGACTACAATCCTGGCAAGCTTTTTAAGCAATGCCTTGCCGTAGCCCTTGCCTCTGTATTCGGGGTCGATAAAGAGGTCTTCCAGGTGAAGATTGACATTGCCGATGTATGTTGAAAAACTTAAAAAGAAAAGGGCAAATCCAATCACATTATTGTCTTCCAGAGCAAAAATGACTTCTGCCTGATGTTTTTCGAAAACCCATTTTCTGATATCCTCTTCGGTTGCAATAACTTCATCCAATCTTTTTTCATAATCAGCAAGCTTTTTAATGAATTCCAGGATTAAACCCACATCATTTTCTTCAGCGTTTCTAAATGTTAATTCAGACATATAGATATTTTAGACAGTTTTTCTAAATATATTAATATGTTTAGAAATATGAGACGTGCAGGTCAAGAACTTTCAAAAGAGGAATGTGAGGAAATATTGATTAGTCAGCCTAGAGGGATACTTGCCCTTTTAGGATATTACGATTACCCTTACACAGTTCCGATGAATCATGTTTATGTTGACGGTAAAATATATTTCCATGGAGCTCAGACAGGCCATAAAAATGATGCCATCAAGAATCATTCCAAATGCTCATATTGCGTTTTGAACGAAGGCGTTAAAGAAGAAGACAACTGGTGGTACACATTCAAGAGCGTAGTGGTGTTTGGAAAAATAAAAACAATATCTGATGATGACAGAAAAGTTGAAGTATTGACTGTTATTGGAGACAAGTTCTTCCCGACCCATGAGGAGACTGTCGATGAGATTGACCGCCTTTTGCATAAGACAGAAGTCTTTGAGATTACCATTGATCATATGACCGGAAAGCTGGTTAGGGAAAAATAGCTTTTGGCATTAACTATAATAGATTCGATAAATAAAGTTTAGTGTAATTATGTTCGATTTAGATTTAGATGAAAAAATTTCCTTTAAGTATGCAGATAATGTGCCTGAAGGTTATGACGTCAGCGAGATACAGTATACTTTTGATTTCATTGATTTGGTCTTTAAAGAGGATGTGGACATTGAAGGCTCAATTGAAAGGGTGGCAAAAAAGTATAATCTGGATAAATTTGAGTTTAAAAAATACCTTATAGATAACAAGTACATTCTCACAAAAATAGATAAAAGGGAATTTTCAAATGAGATTAAGAAATACACGACTAAACATCTGAAAAGAATCCTAAAAAGCAATGGCCTTAGAAAATCAGGAAAACGTCATAACTTGGAGAAGAGGATATTGGAAAATAATCTGCTTGGAAATTCAGAGTATTTGTCATCAAAATCAAAGGTATTTCACAAAAACAAGAAACGAAGGATCAGGATTTTCAATGAATTTTTAAAGGATTATTACTATTTTGATGAATTCAATGAGTATTATATGGACAATTACAGGAAAAAGGAAGATAAAATTCCTGTTGAATTTGTTAAGGTCTTCATAAGCAGGGCATTTGATGATAAAAACCATAGTGGGTATGTCTTGAATAATCAGGTGATTTCTGAAATATTTTATAAAAAGGAAAAATTCAAGCTGATGCTTGAGAATGTATTGAAGAATTACTGCATCAGTATAAATCCTATATGGAAGCTGAACGATTTAGAAAATCATCAGGGCATTCCTATATTTGTCTATGATGAATTATTGTTTTTAAAAGAGAGAATGGGTAAAAATAGAATAATCTCTGCATATTATGTTGTCTGGGATTCATTCAATTTTGATGAGATTATTGTCTCCAAATATCTTGGATATAGATATCTCAAGGATCTCCTGAACTTAAAGGACTATGATAAGATTTTAAATGATTTGTTCGGTAAGTTCTATTCAAACGAGTCTTTAAAAATTAAGAGAATCACTCAAAAAACACTATTTGATTTTTAAAAAAAGAAAATAAATTGATAGTGTGACACTATCAATTTGGTCTGTCGGTATTGAACTTGTCTGATGATTTTATTCCGACAAGTGAAGCGAACACTGAAAGTATGCATGCTGCTGTACATATCAGACAAATTGTCTGTGATGCCTGCACAATCATGCCCGCATATTGAGGAGCCAGCTCCAAACTGCCCATCACCCAAGCGAATACTAATGTCAGAAGACCTAAACTCATAGTCTGGCCTATTGTTCTCATTGTTGCCTGTGATGCGGATGCAGTAGGGGCATCCTTTGGAGGAACTGAACTCATTATCGCATTCATGTTAGGACTTGAGAAGAGTCCCATTCCGATACCCTGCAATACCATTGCCAGAATGACGACATACAATGGTGTGTCTCCTGTAAGGAATGTCAATATCGCCAGTGCAACCGCTGCAATTCCGATACCGATTGCCGCCAATTTTTGCGGATGGATTCTATCTGAAAGCTTACCTGAGTTAGGTGCCATTATCGCCATTATGATTGGAGTGATGATAAGTATCATTCCGGACATCTGCGCATCCCATCCCCTCACATACTGGAAGTGATAGTTAAGAATAGTTGTAACTACCATAATAGCCAGATAGCTGCATAATGCGGCGATATTTGATGAGGTGAACTTCTTGTTTTTAAATAGGTTCATATTGAATACCGGGGAGGTTTGTTTTAGTTCATACCATCCAAATATTATAAGCAATATTATTCCAACTACTGTCAGGATTTTACCGGTTGTTGTAATCAGTGTTGTAAATCCGTAGATGAATGCCAGTATTCCTATTGCATATAATATGGATCCGAGCTTGTCGATTTTGTCCTTTTCATAGGTTTTCCACTCTTGAGGTATTTTCAAAATCATTAAAATGATACATAATACCAAAAATGGGATTACAAAGTAAAACATTGCCCTCCAGCCGAGATTGTGAACTAAAAATCCGCATATTACCGGTGAAAGTGATGTTGCAAGATACACTCCTGTCACTGTAAATCCTAATGCTTTTCCTCTGTTTTGCGGTTTGACTGCCTGAACTACCATTGCCATTGCAGATACGTTAAGGAAAGCTACTCCTGCGCCCTGAATTATTCTGAATACCAAAAATGATTCTGTTGAAAATGCAAGGCATGCGCCGATTGATCCTAAAAGGAACACTAAAATACCTGCAAGCAAAGATTTTTTAACTCCGAATTTACCTGAAATTTGTCCTGCAGGAACTGTAAATACAGCCACTACCAGGAAAAATATTGTCGGCACCCAGTTTTGAATGACATTGTTCATTGCAAAGTCCTGTGCAATGGCTGGAACGCCGATAATTATACCATTTGATAAAAACACCGCAAAAAATGATGTTATAAATGATACGAATATTACATATGTTTCGAATTCTATTTTCATAATTTACCCTCTTTTTTATATATTAAATGAATCTTTTGAGCGAATACCTACTAAAGAAGCAAATATTGCTATTATACAAATTACAGTACATATTAAACAAATTAACTGTGAGCTTTGAACGATTAAATGGGAATATTGTGATGAAAGCTTTAAACTGTCCATTATCCATGCAAATACAAGTGTCAAAAGGCCCATACTAACGGTTTGTCCCATGGTTCTCATTGCTGATTGGGCTGCAGAAGCGTTTGGGGTTTCATTTGGGGGAACTGAACTCATAATTGCATTGGTATTTGGAGTTGTAAACAGCCCCATTCCGATACCCTGTAATATCATGGCTATTACTATGAGATATAAAGGAGTTGAAGCATCTAAAAAAATCAATATTACTAATGTAATTGTAGCAATGCTCATGCCGATTCCGGCTAATTTTTGCGGATGGATTTTATCTGACAGTTTGCCGGAATTAGGAGCTATCAATGCCATTATGATTGGGGTTATAATCAATATCATTCCAGAAATCTGCGCATCCCATCCCCTTACGTACTGGAAATGATAGTTGAGGATGGTTGTAATTGATGCTATTGCAAGATAGCTGCATAATGCCGCAATATTGGATGATGTGAATTTCATATTTTTAAATAGATTCATATTGAATGCAGGACTTTCAATTTTAAGCTCATAAAATCCGAATATTAATAATAGAATAACTCCAAGGATAACTGACATTGCACCGAAACTATTCATCAAATTTGTAAATCCATAAATGAATAATGTAATGCCAATTCCATAAATAAGATAACCTAGAGTGTCTATTTTGTTTCCTTCATAAGTTTTCCATTCTTTTGGTATTTTCAGAATCATAAGTGCAATACAAAGTGCCAAAAATGGTATGGTAAAGTAAAACATTGCCCTCCATCCGAAGTTGTGTACCAGAAATCCGCAAAATACAGGGGATAGTGATCCCGCTAAATAAACTCCGGTTACGGTAAATCCTAATGCTTTACCTCTGTTTTGTGGTTTGACCGCCTGAACTACCATTGCCATTGCGGACACGTTTGAAAATGCAATTCCGATTCCTTGAAATACTCTGAACATTAAAAAACTTTCTGCTGAAAAAGATAAGCATGCACCAATTGAAGCAATCAAATAGATTGCAACACCAATTATCAGTGATTTTTTAACTCCATACTTTCCTGAGATTTGACCTGCTGGAAGGGTGAATATTGCAATGACAAGAGCATTTAAGGTTATAATCCAATTTTGCAATACATTATTCATTCCAAACTCTGACGCTATTGCAGGAACTCCTAAAACAATTCCTGCAGATAGAAAAACCGCGAAAAATGATGTTATAAATGCTACAAATATTACATAGGTTTCATTTTCCAGTTTCATGATTTTACTCCTTTCATAATTCTTCAGTTAGTTTCATTCCGTTTATAGCTATTTCCTTTATTCTTTTTTTAAGTTCATAATCATCATCTGTTATTCCGACTTCAGCTTCCCAGTCCCTTGATATCTTTCTTAATTGTGGAACCAGTTCGTTTCCTTTGGAAGTTGTCTTCAACATGTATTTTCTTCTGTTTTCAGGGTTAACCTCTCTTTTGATGTATCCCTGCTCTTCCAGTTTTTTAAGTGCTTTGGCGACATTGGCCTTGCTCTGGCCGAACATTGCCACCAGATCGTCCTGGGATATTCCGGGATTATCGTATATTCCCATTATGAATCTCATTTCATGGCCCAGGTTCAAATCCTTGACTTTAGAATTCAGATATTTCATCTGGTTTTTTGAGATATTGTGTATCCAGGCTATGAATGGTGAGCTGTCCCATATTCCCTGTACGTAATCATCTTGATTCATATTTAAATGTTGGTTTCATGAAACATATAAATGTTTCTTTTGAAACAGTTAATTAGTAAACAGTAATATTCATTCATTTAATTTACATTATTATTGGATAAATAACTCTTATCGCATAATCAATCAGTGAAAATGTTAATCTATTTCATCAAATTTTTTAAAATAAGTAAAAATAAGTTGTAATTTGACATATTGGAAAATAATTTAAATGACAATTTAGATATATAATATTAATTATTAAATTTGGGAGTTAGGATTATGAATAAAATTGAAATTGAGTTAACAGATGAACAACTTGAAAAGGTAAAACACTTGGAATCAAAGGATATCAGTGTTGGTGAAGCAATTGACATGCTTTTTGAAGCAAAAGAAAAAACTCTATCAGAATTGGAAGCTATTGATGAAGAAATCAGTTTATTTGATAAAGTTAAAGATTCTACTTTAGATGTTGATTCAAAAGCAGATAATCTTGAAGAAAATTACGGGGATTCTGAGAAAACATTCGACCAACAAGTCCTTCAATACAAAACCAGGCTCAGTTGGGCAAAGGATTTCTTCAAATTCTAATTTTTCTTCTTTATTTTTTTACATTGCATATTTTTCAATTTCAACTACTTTTTTTTTTTAAAATAAATATCGATATTCTCGCTATGAGAAAAAGGTGTAGACAAAATATTAAAAAAAGATGCAACTATCGTTTCACTTAAATAGTTGCGGATTCTAAACGAATAGTTACATTAAAAAAAATTAATTATCACTAACATTTAACTTTCTTAAAGCGTTATCAGTCATATAATATGTCTTTTGCGATTTTTGCTGCAGATTCGACCATTTTAGGACAAAATTCCTTAAAAAGGTTATTTTCAATTGCCTGTTCGACCCCTTCTTTTGTACTAATGTCACACTCAAGAAGGTCACGGCATATTATGGATCCGTTTTCCTTTTTAAATTCATCCAGAAATTTTTCACAGGCTTCATTGCTTTGAGATTTATCCTCTCCAAATTTCAAGCCCAGTGCCATTAGTGCTCCTGTACAGGCACCGCAAACCTCTGCCTTTCTCATGCCGCTTCCAAAACATGCTCCTATTTTTAGAGCTTGCTCTTTAGGTAAGTTAAAGTCTTCACTGAATGCTGCGAATACCGCCTGTGAACACACGTAACCGTTTTCAAATAATTTTACTGCTTCCTCAATTGAATTCATAATTATAGATTTATTTCATTTCTTAATAAATATTATCAAAAAATTCTAATTTTCAAGTTAAAATATTAAATATTATTTTTAACAAAATTATGAGGTAGAGGTTAAAAAATGGATTATGATGTAATTTATATCGGAAGTGGAAATGCGGCCTGGCAAGGTGGACGGTTTTTAAGAAAAGCCGGGCTTAAAATATTGATAATTGAAGAAAGCTTATATGGCGGAACATGCGCCAACAGAGGATGTAACACAAAGGCGCTGTTGGATGCACCATATGAAATCAAGGCATTGACCGATAACTTTGAAGGAGTCGGCAAATCAGGCAATTTTGACGTCAACTGGCCTGATCTGATGAAATTCAAAAGGAAACGTATAGCTAATATGGCTCCTTTCCTTGACGGAAAATTCGATGAGTATGACCTTGATGTGGCTCATGGAAAAGGTGTCATTTTGGATGAGCACACAGTTCAGGTGGCTGATAAGAAATTCACCACAGATAAAATAGTAATCTGCACAGGCTTAAAGCCAGTAATTCCAGACATTAAGGGTAAGGAATATCTGCATGACAGTACAGACTTTTTGGATATTGATGAGCTTCCGAAACATGCAATAATTATCGGAGCGGGTTTTGTCGGAATGGAATTTGCATCAATCCTTGCCGAAGCTGGCCACGAGGCAGACGTCATCATAAGGGGAGATATGGCATTGAAATACTTCCACCAGCCATATGTCCAAAGGGTAATTGAAATTTTAAAGGAGAAAAACATTCGTTTCCATTTTAACCAGACAGTCAGCGAAGTCATAGCAAATGTTGAGATTGAAAATCCGACAGAAAAGATTTTAAATGTGACCTGCGCACAAAATTCAGATGAGCTTTTAAGAGATCCTGAAGCAAAAGTTGATAACAAAGCATATGAAAACGGATTTACAGTCAACATGGAAAGCGGATTGAGCTTAACCGGTGACTATGTCATAGCAGCTATGGGAAGAGAAGCCAACGTTGAGGATATTGGCCTTGAAAATGTCGGTTTGACATACACAAAAAGCGGAATTAAGGTCAATGGTCATCTGCAAACCGAAGTTCCGAATATTTACGCAGCAGGAGATGTTGCAGATACAGGTATTGCAAAACTCGTAACTGTTGCCATACATCATTCAAAATACCTTGCAAAGGAATTACTGGGTGAGGCTGATGAGATAACATATCCTGTGGTGCCTGCAGTTGCATACACCATCCCAAGAATCGCAACAGTAGGTGTTCCGGCATACATTGCAGAGAAAAGCGATGAATATGATGTACACACCATCAGATACGGTCGCTCATATTCACTTGAGCTTAAAAACGATACAACAGCGGAAGCTAAAGTAATTGTAGATAAGGACCTTCAGATTGTAGGTGCCGAAATATATGCTGCAGATGCAGAAAATGTGGCAAACATGTTTGCATTCATCATAAACAAGAAAATCACACTGGAAGAACTTGATTACATGATTTATGCATTCCCTTCAAGCAGTTCAGTATGCCTGTATAAGCTCCATAACATACACTATAAATTCTAGCCGATAACATGTTAAAAAGAAGGATTTTGTTTGTAGTGGCCGTTGTGTTGATGTGTGCATGTTTCATGGCCGCTGTCACTATTCACGACAACGCAAACAATGACGTTAAGGTAAGTGATGCTTCAATCACCCGTCAGATTGTCGGAAATGATTCATCAGGCTCTGTTGAGGTTATTAAAAACCTTGGAAACCCTGACGGGAAAAGGATAGCATATGTGGTGGGGGTTCATCCTCTTGAAAACGACACTCATAAGACATTTCTGAAAATCATGCCTACCCTGAGCGATTTGAATCACTGCTATGACGTATATGTCATAAATGTAAGTGAGGATTTCAGCAGTTACGGTGAACTGTTGCCTGATGATCAGCCTGGAAGGCAAACCGGACAGGATTTGGCTTTAAAATATGTTTATCCTGAAATCGTTAACGGAAGCTATGAGCTGGCCGTTGATGTGCATGCCCATGGCGGAGCTTACGGGGACCATAACACCTTCGTATTCAGTCCTGTTGAAGGTTCAGAGGGTCAAAGTCTTGGTCAGAATGTTTCCGCAAGCACTGAAAACATTTCATATTACAATCCTGAATTCACAACAAGCGGACCATATCTGACAGTTCCTTTAAACCAGAATGGCGTTCCTGCATTTTATTTTGAGGAAAACAGTTTCTATTCTCAGGACATTAAAGATTTGCACATGTTGGAACTCATAAAAGCGGTTGACAGTTTGAAAATTTAAATTTTCAACCTCTTTCTATTTTTTTTGACAAATCTGTTAATGTGTCTCCTGTCAGTCTGAAAGTGGTCCAGTCGTCTAGAGGTTTGGCTCCTAATGACATGTAAAAATCAATGCTTGGCTGGTTCCAATCAAGACAGCACCATTCCAATCTTCCGCAGTCACGTTCAACTGTGATTTCAGCTAATTTTTCAATCAGTGCCTTTCCGTATCCTTTTCCTCTATATTCCGGTTTTACAAAAAGGTCTTCCAGATATATTCCGGCTTTTCCAAGAAATGTTGAAAAGTTATAGAAGAAGAGTGCAAACCCAACCTCAACATCATCTTCCAGTACAAATATCACTTCTGCAATGTTTTTTTCAAACAGCCATTCATTTAATAGCTCTTCTGTTGCGACAACTTCATCAAGCATCTTTTCATATATTGCCAGGTCCCTGATGAATTCTAAAATTATTCCGGTATCTTTTTTCTCTGCGAATCTAAATTTTGCATCTGACATATTCAATCCTCAATTAACTTTTTTGTTTAATATGGTATTAATTGATATTGTAATTTAAAAATTAACATTTTTTTGGAAATGTTATTTTGACAATAAAGTATTTAATGTATGAGTGATTAATAAATTATATTTAAGTTAAACTAAATATTGATGATAACATGAAAGTCACTTTTTTAAATCCGCCACAAACAAATTCAAAATACAAGTTTCTCGGAGTGGTAGCCCCTTCATTGGGTATAGGATATATGGCTGCTGTTCTGGAGGAACACGGTTATGATGTTGACGTATTGGATGCGTCTGCTTTGGAATTGACATATGATGAGATAGGTGAGGAAATCCTTAAAAGAAATCCTGATATAGTGTCCATCAGTGCACTCACACCGACAATAGGTGTGGCGCTGGATTCAGCAGATAAAATCAAACAGGTCAAACCGGATACTGTAGTTGTTTTGGGCGGTTATCATCCTACTTTTGAATATAAGAGTGTTCTCGAAGAGCCTAGTGTAGATGTCGTTGTTCGTGGAGAAGGAGAATACACTTTTCTGGATTTGGTTCAAACCATTGAAATGGGCGGAGATTTAAAAAATGTTGAAGGATTGGCGTTCCACGATGAAGGCGATTCATCACTGGTTGTAACACCGGACAGGCCAATCATACAGGATCTTGATGAGCTGCCGTTTCCGGCATTCCACCTGTTCCCTATGGAGAAATATAAGATTCTGAATATCACAACCAATGTGGCCACAATCATAACTACAAGAGGATGTCCTATGAAATGCTCATTCTGCTCATCAGCGGCGCTTCACGGAGACCACCTGAGAAGAAGGTCCTATGAAAACGTCTGTGATGAAATTGAAGTCAGGCTCAGGGAGCAGAACATCGATACAATAGCATTCATGGACGATACATTCACATTGAACAAGAAGTTCGTGCGTGATTTCTGTGCCGAAATCAAAAGAAGAAACCTCAAGTTCTGGTGGGGATGCACATCAAGGGTCGACACCTTGGATGAGGAATTGCTCCAGACCATGAAGGATGCAGGATGCATTACCATTTTCATAGGTGTTGAAAGCGCAGACCAGCAGATGCTTGAGAAAATGAACAAGAACATCACCATATCAAAAACTGAAAACGCATTCAGGCTTGCCCGTAAAGTAGGCATAAGAACTATTGCATCATGCGTGATAGGAATGCCTGAGGATACCCGAAAGTCAATTGCAAATACAATAGCATTCGTCAAGAATTTAAACCCCAATTATGCATTGTACAGTCTGGCTACTCCATATCCGGGTACACGCTTTTACAACGAGACATTCAAGAAGAACCTTATACAGATTAAGGACTGGTCAAAGTTCACACTTCTTGATCCCGTATTAAAGACAGTTGACGTTTCAAGCAAGGAACTCAGAAGCATTCAGAAGAAGGCCTTCTTAAAATTCTACTTAAGGCCTGGCTATCTTGCAAAACAGGTTTCCCAGGACGGTTTGATACTTTTAAGGACAGTATTGGGTGTTGCAAGACAAATCGTTTCCAAAAAAACCAACGGAAACACAGACTACAACAAGACTAATGTCAACTCAGGCAAATAATTTAAACCATTAAATCAATAGTTTAATTAATGATTAAAAAAGAGTATTTGTTCATTGTTCTATTGATTATTATTATTCTAATTTTTAGCGTGGCTATTGTAAATCAAATCAGCACTCCTCATACAGGCAATGCTGCACATAATGTCACTCGTGAAGTCATATCAGATAATTCAATGGAAGATAAGGGGACTGTTGAGGTTATAAGAAACATAGGAAATCCCAATTCCAAAAAGATAGCTTATGTAGTGGGAGTTCATCCTCTTGAAAATGAAACTCACAGGACTCTGCTTAAGATTTTGCTTAATCTCACAGATCTTAATTACTGTTATGACATTTATATCATCAATGTTACTGAGGATATCGGCCATTATGGTGACGGAGCGTCAGACAACAGTCCCGGAAGGCAAAACGGACAAAATCTGGCATTGAAGTATGTCTATCCTCAGATATTGAATGGCAATTATGAACTGGCTGTCGATATTCATTCAAATGTCGGTGCATATCCCTTCAAAACATTCGTATTTTCTCCTGTAAAGGAATCTTTAAGTGTGGACTATGCTAATGAGATTGCTCAAAACTCAGAAAACATTTCCTATTATGCTCCCGACTCAACAACCAGTGGTCCTTACCTGACAGTACCTCTAAATGAAAATGGAGTGCCTGCATTTTACTATGAGGAATACAGCTTTGCAACTCAAGGCGATAAGGATATGCATATGATGGAACTTATATATAATATAGATAATTTAAACATGGGATGAATACAATGAAAGACTTGAATTTTGATGATGAAAGGATTAATTTCACACCATTAATTTTATAACGGGAGAGAAAATATCTGATGCATTTAAAGTTGGTTTGAAATTCAGGAAATAATAATATTTTTCATGTAAAAGGGAAAGATATTTTATATAATAAGTTAAAGATATAATTAACAATAAAAATTTAAGAAATTTTCTTAATTAAACTTATTCTTATTGGATTGATAATTATGAGTGAAGTATACAGAACATTTACATCAGAATCAGTAACACAAGGACACCCTGATAAGGTTGCAGACATTATATCTGATGCTATATTGGATGCATATATGGCACAGGATAAGAATTCACACGTTGCATGTGAAACTTGTGTAACTACAGATTTTTGTATGGTATTTGGTGAAATCACATCAGATGCTGACATTACTGATGAAGATATCAAAAAAATTATAAGAGACACAATTATTGAAATTGGTTATGACAAACCTGACCTTGAATTCGACGGTCACACCTGTGAAGTTCACAACAGACTGCACGCTCAGTCTCAGGACATCAATCAGGGTGTTGACAGAGGGGATGAAGAAACCGGAGCTGGAGATCAAGGAATGATGTTCGGATATGCAACCAATGAAACAGAATCATTGATGCCGTTCCCAATCGATTTGGCCCGTAAACTTACAAACAAGTTAACAGAACTCAGAGAATCCGGTGAAATTCCATACTTAAGACCGGACGGTAAAGCTCAGGTATCAGTTAACTATGATAAAGAAGGAAACGTTGTTTCCCTTGATGCGGTTGTTCTATCAACCCAGCATGATGAGACCATGTCTGACAATCAGGAACAATTGAAAGAAGATATTCGTGAAAAGCTCTTCAAAGCTGTCATTCCACAGGAATTGATGACTGAAAACACCAAGGAACATATCAACCCAACAGGTAAGTTCGAAATCGGAGGACCTCACGGAGATGCAGGACTTACCGGACGTAAAATCATCGTTGACACCTACGGAGGATATGCAAGACACGGTGGAGGAGCATTCTCAGGAAAAGACTGCACCAAAGTGGACAGAAGCGCATGCTACATGGCAAGATACATCGCTAAAAACATCGTAGCCAGTGGTCTTGCGGAAAAATGTGAAATCCAGCTGTCCTATGCAATCGGTGTGGCAGAACCTACTTCTGTAATGGTTGACACATTCGGAACCGGAGCAGATATCGGCGATAAAACTATGCAAGAAATCGTACGTGAAAACTTCAAGTTAACTCCGGATGGAATCATCGAAACCTTACACTTAAGGGATACTCAATACAAACAGACTGCTAAATACGGTCACTTCGGTATTGAAGGACTTCCATGGGAAGAAACCGACAAAGTCGAAGACTTGAAAAAATACATCAAAGAATAAATAATATTGAAACTTTACTTTTTTTCAAAAGTAAGTTTCACAATACTTTTTTTATCTTAATAATGCAAGAATACCACAACTTCTGTAAAGTTGTGGATGAATTGCAAGTTGGGTATACTATTTTTTTATTAATTTTTAAATAGTTTTTTTTTCTTATAATGATTATTATGGGTAGTATTTTTGAATAGGAATCAGCATT
>NZ_CAMJCX010000003.1 GCF_946404245.1 uncultured Methanobrevibacter sp. | reverse complement strand
TTGTTTTCCTGTTCCAGCGGATGTGCCAGAACGGAAACACTGAGCCTGACAATCGGAGATTATATTGAGGCATTGTCTGAATATCTTCCCTACAGGAATATGGACATCTTTAATGTAATCGATTATCTAAATAATGTCGATGATGTGGTTCCGACATTTAGCATTTTAAGGAAAAAAACAAACAAGTATTACATCACATACTGCAGTCCTGAAGCTGTAAAGGCCATTAATGCATATCTGTTGCTTCGTGATAAACCTTTAACTGATGAAAGTCCACTGTTTAGGATTAGCAGGACATATATGGTGCAGTCATTTGAAATGATCAATGACACTTTAGGCCTAGGTAGGGTTGGAAAGTATCGAAGGCTTAGAAGCCATATGCTCAGGAAGTTTCATGCATCCGCATTGTATAATAGTGGTATGAGTTTGGACAAGGTCAATGATTTGCAGGGCAAGGCCAAAAACAAAACGGACGCAGCATATTTCATGACAAATCCTGACGATTTGAAATTTGAATATATCAAGCATCTTCCTGCAGTAACAATCAATACCGATGTTGAAAAGCTATCTATTAAATCACCTCAGTTCATTCAAATGGAAAAGGAAAATGAATCCTTAAGGTCAGAAGTAGGCAGCATGAGAAATGAAATTGAGGAGATGAGAGGTTTGAAGAAAGAACTTTTGGGCATCATAAACATGATTGGTGAAGGGTAATGTTATAGATATGATAAAGTAGGGTGATAGCATTTGGCATGTTTTTGCTGAATGCTGCCATGATAATATTAAAAAAATAATGATGTTAAAACGATTGACATGACTTAACTTAAGAAAAGATTTATTTAAATATTATAGATTTATAATATCTGTCTTCTTTTTTTATATGAATCAATCGTTAATATCTCTTATTTTTCTCATTACGCTTTGATTCTAAGATATTTTAAATTCAAATATTTTTGTTAAAATCAAAGTTTTATTTGGTAAGAGTGTCTAGTGAGTAGTATAATCTTACATAAATTCATGAATAATGTAATTGGCGGTAAATTTTATGCTAAAAAATCTTCAAAGAAAGATTTTCAAAAAAATTAGAAGTGAATAATATGGTTCAAGTAAATAATAAACATCGTTGTTCTGTTTGTAATTCAGAAATAAATGCATATGAATTTTATATGAGTGAAGATAAAAAGCAATATTTTTGCTCTGTCGATTGTGCTGAACAAAGACTAGAGGAATCTAATTTTATGGAAACTATTACAGGTTACGGATTTTGTCCTGCTTATAGATATTGTAAACAATTAGATAATATTCGGGGAAAATGCACATTTAAACATGAACTCACTAAAAGCCAGTTTAGTGCATCTCATATTCCAAGATCCTATGAATCTCCAAATTACTGTTCTCCTGCAGAGACTTCACAAATAATAAGCAATGTTAAATTATTTAATTATGTTAAAAGATCTGAAGAGGAATCTGCAGAGTTGAATAAGTCTAGTTTTGAGTTAAATAAATCAACATATTCATTGACTAGGGTAATGTTGTTTGTAAGTATTGCAAATCTTATTTTAATAGTTGTGCAAATTTATTTGCAAGTATCTTCAGCATAACTTTTTGAATAAATGGTTTTATAAATACAAAAAGACAGTATTTATTGTGATAATATGGTAGAAATAACAATTATTAATAGAATCCAAGAATTAAATTCTGTATACAGTACATTTGAAAGTCTTAAATTACATCCAGTACATATCAAAGAAATAAGAATTTTATTTAAAAATTTTAGAAGCATCACGATTAGTAAAAATGCTAAAATTCTAATTGATGGGTATGAATGTTGTATTGCTGGAGAATATTTTGATTTAAGAAATGATGTTCTTGCAGAAATACATTATATTGGATAATATTTAGAAGTAGTTACTTTAATTACTTTCCAATTTTATTCAATTTTTGGATAATTTCATCATTAAATTTATCATCTTAAAATTTCAATAGATGTGGTGATATTATTATATTGGATGTTATGGATTAAACTTATTTAAGCTATTTTTTTATTTTAATATTCGATTTAAACTTCAATATTGTTATTAATATAAAAAATTATTTTTAAATTTCTTTTTTTCAACTGTTAAGTTTATATTTGATGAAAACGATAGTTATATTTGAGATAATATTTTAAAACTCATGGAGAAGTATTATGTTTAAGGTTTTCATCAGTAGTAATCAAACAGAATTTGCTAATGAGAGACAATTTATCAAAAAACAATTTGAGGAAGATTTTTTCTTAAAATCTTTTTTTGAAGTGTTTATATTTGAAAATTCTCCATCATATGGTTCATCGCCTGAAGCCACTTATTTTGAAGAGATACGGCAATCTGATATTTACATTGGGCTCATTGGTTCTCATTATGGTAATATTAAAGAATCAGGATTATCTGCAACTGAAGAAGAATATGATGCATTCCATTCTTCAAATGAACACTCATTTTTTTATATTAAAGAAGTCGAAGAAATGGATGCTGAAAATAAGAAATTTTTATCAAAAATAGAACCTAATAATAAACATTCTTCTTTTAAGGATGAAAATGAGTTAATTAGTGAAATTAGAAAAAGTTTGGTCAAATTTTTATCAGATAGTCAAAAAGATAATGAAAACTATGATAAAAAAATTATTTATGAATCCACAATTGATGATGTTGATGATGAGGCATATAATTTATTTTTTGATTTGTTAAAAGATGATGATTCTTATAAAAAATTAAGAAATGTAGATAATAAATCTTATTCATTGCAACGTATTGGTGCTGGTGAAGAGATTAATGGTATTTTTCATTTAAATGTTGCAGGAGCATTATTTTTTGCTAGGGATGTTACTAAATTTTTAGCACATGAAATTAAAATGGTCAGATTTAAAGGTATAAGTAAATTTGATGCTATTGATCGTGTTGATTCAAGTAGTACTCTTTTAATTTTATTGAATGAATTTGAAAGATTTTATAAAAGAAATACTCGTTCTGGTTTTTTCATTGATGAGGTTAGTCGTGTGAATGTTGATGAGTATCCAATTAGAGCGATTCGTGAAGCTATCATTAATGCACTTGCTCATAGAAATTATGAAATTTCATCTAGTTTCATTGAATTTTATATATATGATAATCGTATCGAAGTTATTAGCCCTGGGAAGCTTATAAATAATTTGTCAATTGAAGATATTAAAAATGATGAAGGCATAGGTCATAGAAATGAAAGAATTTGTGAAATGTTTTACATGACTAATTATATGGAACATATTGGTAGAGGCATTCCACAAATGATTGATGAAATGAAAAGTTTTGGTCTTGAAGAACCTCAGTTTAGCGAGGGGAAAGATTCATTTAAAGTAGTATTTAAAGGAACTGATGATGATTTGTCCCGAGCTGTTGGTGGAACAAATATAATTAATCTTAAAGATTTGGGATTAAACTCACGTCAAATTGAAATTTTAACCATAATTACTAATGATAATGTTTCAATGTCTTATGAAGACCATATTAAAATGTTTGGTAAATCTAAACCTACTGCTGAGAGAGATTTTTCAAAATTATTAAAACTTAATTTAGTTAAAAGAAATAAAAAGGGTAAAAATGTTTATTTCTCATCTCCAGATTATTAAAATGATGGACATCATGAATTTTTGATGGGTATTTTGATGGGTATTTTAATTGATTTTTCTTTTTATAATTTAGCATAATATTTATCAAACTATTATTTTAATTAGTCATTTTTTTAATATTTTTGATTATTAAATGTGTTTGATGGATATGATTTTAATTAAATTTATATAATTATAATTTTATAATTATTTATTAATATGGTTTAATTTGGTGTTTCATGTTCATTGAGGAAAATCCTATTTCTTTGTTAGATGATGATAAATTAAATAGAAGGGAATTTGCAGAATCATTAGCTCAAGCTATTTCAAATTATAAAAAGGAAAGTTGTTTAACAATTTCTTTAATGGGAAAATGGGGTTCTGGAAAAACTTCAATTATTAACATGGTTAAAAATTATTGGAAGAATAATGATAGTAATAATATTGTTATTCATTTTAATCCATGGTATTTTTCAAATAATAATAACTTATTATTCCAATTTTTTGATATTTTAGTTAATAGTTCTGGAAAAGATTTTACAGATTATGTAAACACAGATAATCTTAAAAAATTAGGCAAATCTTTAATTAACATGACTTCATTTAGCCTTAATTTTGGTTTAGGTTCAATAAGTATTAATCCAGAAGTTAATAATTCGTTAAGTGATGAAGAAACATTATTAAGTCTTAAAAATAAAATTTCCGATGATTTTAAAAATCTTAAAAAGAAAGTTATAATTATTATTGATGATATTGATAGGTTATCTGATGATGAAGTTAAACAAATTATGATGCTTGTTAAATCATTAGCTGATTTTCCTCATGTAGTTTATATTTTATCATTTGATAAAGATGCTGTTGTAGGATCACTTAAAAATTTAAAAGTTTATAATCCTGATATGTTTTTAGAAAAGATTATTCAGATTCCTATTGTTGTACCTGAAATCAGGGCGTCTCAATTAGATAAATTAGTTACATTTTATTTGGATGATTTTTATAAAAAGTATCGTGATGTTGATGAAACTTATCAAAAGGACTTTTTTGATATCTATTCGTATTTAAGACTATTTTTTGATAATCTAAGGGATTTATATAGATATATCAATATCATAACATTTTATTTTTCAGTTTTTAAGGATGATGTTAATATCAATGATTTCATGTTGATTTTGGCCGTGCAATTGTTTGAACATAAGATTTATAATAAGATTAAGGACAATCCAGATTTATTTTTAGTTTCTACTGAAAATCAAAAAGATGATATTAAAGAGGATAATAAAAACAAAATTCAAGAGATTATTGGGTTACATTCTAAATTGTCTGAAGATGAAATTTACCATATTTTATTAAAGTTATTCCCTAGAATTAGAATGTATTATCGAAATATTGATTTAGAAGATTCTTATCGCGATTGGAAATACAATTTTAGAATTTGCACTACTGAATTCTTTTATAATTATTTCACATTAAACTTAGAAGCTGAGGATTTAAGTGCTACTTCAATTGATGATTTATTTAAGTTAGATGATGTAGAAAAGATTTCTGAAATGTTTTTAGAACATGATAGAAATAATCAAACAAAAGACCTTTTTGACATAATTATAAATCGTATGAGAGATATTCCAAAAGAAAATGCACATTATTTTATAGATTCATTAATTGATATTGGAGACCAATTACATGTTCCACTTAACACGTTTTTTGATAAAAAAGTTTATTTATCCCGAATCTTAGATGATTTACTTAAAAAGTACGATAATAACTCTGAGAGATTTGACGTATTACAAAATGCTATTGATAATTCTGAAAACAGTTTGTATGTAGCTATTGAAATTTTATCAGACCAAGATTTTATTTATAATAGATTTACTTATGAGAATGATAGGAAAGATGTTTCTGAAGCTTTAATTGATGAAAATGATTTGGAAAAACTTGAAGATATGATGGTTTTGAAAATCAGAAAATGGGATGAAACTGATAAATTATGGGATAGTTTAGATTTGGAATTTATTCTTGATAGTTGGGAATTGTGGGACAGCGAAATTGATGTAGTTAAAAGAGTTAAGGAATTTATTTCTGAAGGTAAAAATGCTTTGCGTTTTGCAAGAGGATTTAGAAACATTAACTCTACAACAATACATGCAGATTCACCATCTGAAATTGTTCAAAAATTTAACTTAAAATCAATGGTGAAATATTTTGAAAGCATAGATGATTTAAGAAGTAAATACGTTGAAGTTTGTAATAATGAATCATTAGATGATAATGAAAAGGAAATATGTGCTTCTTTAATTAAACAGATTGATGAAGATTATTTCACTTTTCAATCTGGTCAAAAACCAGGTGTAGGAACATATATTTGTATTAATTGTAATCAGGAAATAATGCTTGATGATTCAAATGATGCACTTCCCCCTTGTCCTAATTGCAATGGTGTCGAATTTAAAAAAATTAATTAAATTCAGATGTAAAAGGATAATTGATTTATATTAAATTTTCAAGGTAAAAAAATAATATTAATAAGGGATATTATGAGTTTAAATTGGAAACAATTTGAAGCGAAATTTGAAGGACGTGTCAATGAAAAATTTGAAGAATTAGCTTATATTTTATTCTGTAAACGTTTTAATCAATCAAAAGGAATTTTAAGATATAAAAATCAAAAAGCAATAGAAAATGAACCAATTGAATATGATGGTAAAATTATCGGGTTTCAAGCTAAATTTTTTGAAAAACCATTGGGGGAAAGTAAGGATGAGATTATAAAAACTTTAAGTGGTTCAGATGAATCCTATAATTTAGATAAATTATTATTTTATACTAACAAAGACCTTGGTGCAAATTATAATGAAGAAAATAACATGCCAAAATATCTTAAGGAAATTTATCAGTTGGCTAAAGATTTAAATATCGAATTAGAATTTATTTTTCCAAGTCACTTTGAGATAATTTTATCAAATGAAGAATATGAATATATAAAAAAGGAATTTTTTAGTTTAGATGATAGTATTTTTCAATTTATTGATAATATTAAAGATAAAGGTAAGTTATCATTAGATTATATTAAAGATGAGATTCACTTCAATGAAACTCCTATTAAAATTAATAGAGATGACCAACTTATTGAAATTAAAGAAATTTTAAATGACAATAATGCACTCATAATAAGTGGTGAAGGAGGATCGGGCAAGTCAGCATTAATAAAAAATTTTAAAGATGAATTTGAAATGCCATTGTTTATTTTTAAATCGACAGAATTTGATTTGTCAAACATACAACAGTTTTTCAATAACTTTGGCAATTATAATTTAAATAATTTTCAAGAATTTTACAATGATTTTCCTGAAAAAATCTTTGTTATTGATTCTGCAGAAAAATTAGCTTATTTGGAAAATTTGGATGCATTTAAAAATTTATTACATTCATTATTTGATTTTAATTGGAAAGTGATTTTCACAACTCGACCAGATTATGTAAATGATTTAAAATTATTGCTTATGGAAATATATGATTTAAAGAATATTGCTGAGTTAAAAGTGGATATTCTAACTGTGGATGAACTAAGATCCTTGTCTGAAGATTATCAGTTTCATTTGCCAGAAGATAAATCATTGATTCAGTTGTTATGTAGATTATTTTATTTAAACTTATTTTTAAATCCAGATATTTATAATTCGAATTCAGTATCAGAGTTTAAAAATAAGATATGGGAAATAAAAATAAAAAACAGCACTTTTAAAAAAAATAATATTCACATTAAAAGAGAAAAATGTTTTTTAAAATTTGTTAAGGATATAATTAATAAAAATCAGGATTATAGTTTTGAATGTGATGATGCATTTAGTGCATTACAATCTGATGAGATTATAGTTTATAATGAAAATATTGGCAGATATTTCATTACTCAGGATATATTCGAAGAATTGGCTCTTGAAAAATTAATTGATAATGCTTTCTCAGAGATGGGTGATATTTCTGATTTCTTTAATAGATTACCTGATTCTTTGTTAATTCGCAAATCATTTAGAAGATGGTTTTCAAATAAACTGAAAGATGATGCAATTGATGCAAACATGTTTTTAGATTATTTATTTATGCGAGACAATGATGAATCTAACCTTGATGATATTTTGATTGCAATTTTGGGTTCTAAATATTCTAAGTATTTTTTTGAAGAATATGCTGATAATATTTTATTTGATAAATTTATTTTAGAAAAAATTATTTTTTGGCTAAGAATTGCATATGTAAAAGATAGTCCATTAGTTAGGGAGATTACAAATAATGATATTGAATTTATTTTTACAAGTTTTGAGCCCCTAAAAAATTGGATAAATTGTATAGATTTTTTATATGATAATCAGAATTTATTCCAGATTGAAGATGTGAGATTATTTATTGATTTATTAAATGATTGGAATTCCAATAATTTTGAAGGCGAAACAACAAGGAAATCTTCATTAATAGCACTCAATATGTATGATAAAATTGAAAATGACGTAGATAGTTATAGTTCTGATGATAAACAAAAGATTATTAATGTTATTTTGAATGGTTCTCTTTCAATTCAAGAAGAGATGGAAGATATATTAAAAAAGATTGTAGAAAATAAATGGGTTTCTAGAATAAACCCCTATTATGATTTATCTAAAAAAATGTTAACAATGAATGCATCCCCCATTTTCAAATTGAGTCCTAATATAATATTCGATTTTTTAAATTTATTTTGGTTTAAAGATTATTCAGATGAAAAATATTGGGATATGGATAATAATATTAAATTTGGGATATCAAATAGTTTAGAT
This sequence comes from uncultured Methanobrevibacter sp., assembly GCF_946404245.1. Classification (GTDB taxonomy): domain Archaea; phylum Methanobacteriota; class Methanobacteria; order Methanobacteriales; family Methanobacteriaceae; genus Methanocatella. The sequence continues at coordinate 56,785 of NZ_CAMJCX010000003.1, read as the reverse complement.
TTAAATTCTCTTAGTAATCCCTATCAAACTCCTATTCTTCAGTTATTAAAAGAACATCCTAATGAAACAATCGACTTTATAGTAGATTTTGTCAACAAATCAGTTAAGAATTATGGATCTTGCAATGATGGTAAAGATTCAATGTGGGGCACATTTTCCAATAAATTATACGAAATAGAGATTGTCATTGAAGATGAAATTTATAAACAATTGATTAATGATCATTTATGGCAAGCATATAGGGGCACAACAGCTATTGTTCCAGATTTATTAATTTCAATACATATGGCATTAGAAAAATTCTTATTAGATGAAGGAAATAAAGAGAATTTTGATTATTTGGAAGAATTATTAAAGAAAATTTTATCAAATTCTTATTCTGCATCATTAACTGCTGTAGTTACAAGTATTGTACTTGAATTTCCTAATGAACTTTTTGATGTTGCAAAAATATTATTTTCGTCTTTAGATTTATTTTTCTATGATTTGAATAGATTTTCAATGGAAGGTCAAGCAAAAAGTTTAATTAATCTTTCTTATCTGAGCACTCCTAAAATATTTATTAATGAACGTAAAGAATCCTGTAATTTAATTTGCAGGAAAAGGACATTGCGGGACTGTTTTTTACATTATCAAATGGGAATCGACGATTTTGATAAAGATGTTGAAAATAGGAGTGAAATTCTTAATCAAATGATTAAAATTCATGAAGATACATATCAACAATTAGTCATTAAAGAAGAATCTGATTATAGGTTATTGATTCATCAAATTGATTTAAAAAAGCATAAATTATTGAAAATTGAAGATGAAAGTTCTGAAGTTGAACAATTCATGTTAACTGTGGATTTGCCACAGGATTTAAAAGAAGATAACGAAAATTTCCAAAAAGAGATGGATTCAAAATTCAAATATAATGATTTAATTATTTGGGCATGTAATAAGTTAAATAATCAAAATATGGAATCTTCCAAGTTTGATAATAATCCAAAATTAATATTCAATAATTTGAAAAATATTGCTCAAGAAATGGAATCTGGGGAAAATGATTTATTTTTTGTTGAATATCCATTGATTCCACTTGCTTCAGTTTTAATAAAATTTTATTTTAATGAATTAAATGATGAGGAATTGAAATACTGTGAAAATATAATTGTTGATTATATGTCATATATTTTTAGTGAAAATTATAATCTTAGATGGGATTCAAATATAGTCCATGTATTCAATTCATTAATGTGTTTATATAAATTACATTCTGACGAAAAAGATGGAATTTTATTTATAATGTTAATCTTTTTGTTTAATAGTAATCGCTTGGATAATTTTAATAGAGGTTATGATTTAGTAATTTATTCAATAAGAAATTTTGGTATTTTGGATGAAGATTTAAATAAATTAATATCTAATTTTATTTACTTTAAGCCTCATTTTAAAAATATTCATGATGATATTAAATGGGTACATAGTGCTCATGAAAAATATATTTGTGCAGTTCATAAATTTGTAAATGAATATGAAAATCAGATATTTAAAATAGAAAAAGAAAATGAAATTGTATTAACTAATTGGAATTTAGAAGATTTAAATATTATTTTTCAATTAATACCATTTGATACTGATGAAAATGAATACTTAAATATAGTTAAAGAAATTATTAGCGTCTATTCTAATCAACTCTTTGAATATGCTTCTGAAATAAATACTGCTAATTTTTTAAATATTAAAAGAAATTTTTTAGAAAGATATGCATTTTTTGTTTTATCTAGGGAAAATATTCTAGAATACATAAATCCTTTTATTAATTCTTTTAAATTTTCTAGAGATTCTGCTTTATTTTTTGAATCATTCATATCTGTTGATATGAGATTAAATTCTAGTAAATTTTGGAATGTTTGGAATTTGTTTTATAAAAAAATAGTTGATTCTTATAGACCTTCTGAAATCAATAGAAGCACGATTTCAGCATATTTATTAAAACCTTTTACTTTTAAATATGACTTAAGCGATATTAAACAGGAAAGGCAAGCTATTCTTTTTTACAGTAATATTTCAAATGATTTAAGATTCATGGAAATTTTAAGAGTAATATCAAAAGTAATTATTGATGATTTATTTATTGATGAGGGTATAAATTGGATTTGCAATCTCATTGATGGTTCTAAATTAGTGGAAGAACCTTTGGATGATGACACAAAAGAATATTTGGAATTATATGTCAAAAGATATGTTATAAAAAATTGGAAGGTAGTTAAAACTAATAATATGAAATATAATCAATTTTTAAAAATCCTCAATTATTTAATTAAAAAAGGATCAGTATTTAGTTTCCAGTTTAGGGAATCAATATTATGATGATGTAGTTATAAAAGCCCTTAAAATAAAAAAATGTAAAATAGCACTTGGCTATTTCACGATAATTTTACTTGCAACACTTTTTGCATTGTAGTATGAATCGCCTGCAAATTTGGTTGTTGCGGTGAAAGTTCCTTTTTTGGTCAGTTTCAAGGTAAATGTCGCAACACCTTTAGAGTTGGTAGTTGCCTTATAGGTTCTACCGTTAACCTTAAGGGTCAGTTTTTTGCCTTTAAGAACTTTACCTTTATTGTCCTTTAAAACAGCAGTAACCTTTTTAGTAGCAGACTTTTTAAATGTCTTTTTAGCAACGGTCAGTTTAGTTGTCTGTTTTACAATATTAATTGTTGAAGTTGCGACGCTGCCTTTGTAGGTTGAATCTCCACTGAATGCCATTGTAACAGCATATTTTCCTGCAGCTGTAGTCGGTAAAGCAAAGCTTATAATACCATTGCCGTCACTGGTTGCAGTATAGATTTTGCCGTTGAATGAAATGCTTAAGCTTTGGTCTTTTAAAGCGTTACCTGCACTGTCTTTTAAAGTGAACTTGTATATTGTATTTTTAGCATTAGCCGCATTGACAGTTAATCCGGTTGCAGAAATGCTGGTTAATGTTTGTGTTGGGCTTAACTGCAAATCACTGCTTAATGTGGTCCTGTAATATAAACTTGAACCGGAATAGGTCACATCCAAATCCACATTGCCTGTAAGGCCGTTTATGTAGATGTGGCCGTACTCATCGGTAGTTGCACTTTGCGTATTGCCGCTGTTGATGCGGTATGTGATTTTTTCACCGACTAGTGTTTTACCGCTGACTGTGGTCAGCTCAACAACTATACGGCCGTTTTTAGCATAAACGATAGCCAACATTGTAGAGAGTTGTGATTTTGGAATTGTAATATCTCCGCTGGTATCATTAAATGTAATGCTTGCAAACTCCAGATTCAGCTTGTTGATGTTTGGAACATCTGTGAAATTGTTGTTTTTAAGGATTATATCTCCGGTCGGATCGATTGAAAGACTAGTGACAATTTTTAAATGGTAGAATGTTACTGAAGAGTCATCTACTGAGGGATCTGCCTTTTTAACAGTATTGTTGGTAATGTTAATGTTTCCAATCACTGACGGGAATCCGTGAGCAGTATTTTCAGCTTCAGAATAGATTATTCTGTTGTTGTCTTTAACTATAAATTCATTGCCGGTAACTTCAATGTCGCTTGATGCCTTTTGAAGACCAATGTATGGCAGGTCAAATAAACTTACACTTCCGTTTCTGGCGTAAGTTTTACCGGATAAAGTGTAACTTGTGGAATATGTTTCATTAATCATACCGCAGGTTATGAAACGGTTGTTTTTAATTTTACTTCCTTCAGTTGAAGCTCCACCATAAAAAATAGCGAAAGTGTTGTTTATGAAAGTGTTGTTTTCAATGTTTACGTAACTTGAAGTTGCAGCAATGCTTAATGAGTCATAGATTTGACCATCAAAAGTGTTGTTTTGGATGTTGACGTATTTGGAACCCATTAGTTGGATTGCCTTTGTACCAGTACCTGCCATTCCACTAACTAAAGTTGTTGCGCCGTTGAAATATGAATTTTTAACTTCACAGTTATTTGAAGTGTACATCTCAACGCCGTAAGCATAGTTTATGAATCTGCAATTGTTGATTATGATATTGTCTGATCCCTGAACATATATTGCCTTACCGTCCAGTTTTCCACCATAACCTGGAAGGTTGACAGGGTTGACAAATGTGATTCCTTCAACTGTAACCTCTGAACTTTGACGGATGCTGAAAGCACCATTTGTTGCACCTGCAGTAATAGATACGTTTTCACCTTTTATTGTAACTTTCTTGTTAATGTTTATTGAATCATTGTTAATGTTATATGCTTTATTTTCACCTAAATTAATTGTATCTCCATCACTGGCATTATTAATTGCATCCTGAATGTATGATGTATCTGAACTGGTTTCTGTAAGTACGGTTTCATTAGTGTCTTCAGCAGAAACTGCAGATATGGAAACTGCAATCAATAATATTAACAGTATGGAAATGCTCAAAGTCTTTTTATTCATTTTAAATAATCTCCAAAAAATATTATTATGAGATTATAATATCGATAAGCAAATTTAAGACAATTATCATCATTAAATCGAGGTGACCTAATAAAAATTGTCTACGTTAATAGTTTATTTAAATGTTCAATATAAATATTGTTATTAACCGTTATAGTTCGCATTATTGATTTTTAAATGAATTTTTAATTATAATGATGATTTTTAATATTGAAGTGTTCAATTTTATCTCATGATTTAAAATGATATTCATTTATTTCGTGATTAAAACAATCATTTAACCATTTTACAAACGCCCCCCCCGATGTGTTCATTTAGGATATGGCGAATTTTGAGTTGTCAGATTAAAATTTAAAGCGAATATTATAAATATAAAATTTTAAAAATATAATAATTGATGTGTACCAGAATGCACATCATAATTAAAAAGATGTAATATCGATAAGCATAAAAAAAGAGGTTAATATAAAAATATTAATTTGCAAATGTTTCACGGCATTATCCAATTTCTTTCTTAAATAATAATCGAAATGAAATTTAATTCATATTTAAGTCGGAAATAAACAAATTAACAAATTATATTAAACCTCTACTTATTTTATCTGATATTGCCTCTTAATATAGTTAATCTAGGTGAAACTATGTTAGGTAAAAAATCAATTATTTTAATGGCACTATTAGTGCTCGCTATTTTCGCAGTAGGTAGTGTATCTGCTGCTGATAATATAACAGCTGATAGTGATGTACCTGCTGATGATATCACAGTAGATGATGTATCAGTAGATGAGACTGACGACAGCGGAAAAGTAGTAGAACCAACAAGGGCTCTTCATGATGTAACTTATAGTGATAGTGTTGCAGATATAAATCAAGCGATTTCAGATGCTTCAACAGATAGTTCAAATCATATTGTAAACTTTGCACAAGGAACTTATTATAATGCTGCATATACAGTACAAGATAATGTGGTATTAGATGGTCATGGATCAACATTAATTGGTGATGGAACAAACGATATATTCGTAGTAACAAACTGTCAAAATTTCACCATTAAAAACTTTATAATTAACATTAATTGTTCTAGTGCTGCAGCAGTATATGGACACCACGTATACGATGCGGTAATAACAAACAACACCATGTATAATGGAAGAGATGGAATAAACATTTTCCAAGTGCATGAAAACTTAACAATTACCAATAATTATATTCATGATTTTAACAGAGACGGAATCTCATTAGTAAACTTTTTAACAATGGATGATACTACCTGGAATAATTTTAAACCATCAACTATTACTGGTAACATTATTTCATGTGATGGTAGTTTATCTGGAAATCAATATGGAATGTTCTTTGGAGGAAACTTTAAAGGTGTAATATGTAATAATAATATTTCTGGTGCTGATTATGGTATTGAATTTGCAGGTAAAAAAGCAGCTACTAATGGTAGATTAGATGTGGAATTAAATTATAATACAATTGTTAATGTAACAACTGGAATTAGTATGAATCATCCTGATGTTATCTGTTTTAAAATGTTAAATAATACTGTTAATTCTACTTCAAACACTACTTTTGCAATTTTAGCAGGTAATAATTTTGATGTTGATGATGATGCGATTATTAGCTTAATTAATAATACATTTTATGGTTATACAAGTTCAGCATTTTATTATGAGATTACAGAGGATATAAATAACACTGGATTAGTTAGATATCCTTAAACTAATTAAATTGATTCAAATGAAACTTAAAATTTCAACATTATTTTTTTTAATTTTTTTATTATTAATTATAATGAATTCTGCTTATGCAGCAGAAAATAATGAATCAATTTTAGATAATCCAAATTTAAGTGATGTTGATGATTTAACTTTAACAGAGTCTTATTTGCAAGATGATTTGGAATATAATTTAATTAATGATGAAAATATTGAATTAAATAGTGTTTCGGATGAACCTATTGGAGTCGATGATTCTGGCAGTATTGTTAATCCTGGTTTTGAGAATGGTAAGGATGGTTGGGATAGTGATTTTACTGTTGCTTCAGTTGCTGCTCATTCAGGTTCTCAGGGTTTGCAAGCTACTAAAGCGAATAAATATATTAGTCAAACTTTGAATTTTGATTCTATTTATAGTATTAGTTTTTGGGCATCTTCTGCACAAAATAAAGTTAATTTTAACATTCTTTCTGATGATGTAGTTTTAAAAACTATTACTGATGATGAAGGTATTGGTGATGGAGTTTGGAAACAATTTACTGTAGATACTTCTTCTTTAACTGGAGAGCATGTATTTAAATTAGTTAATAATGAAAAAGTTCAACTAAGAATAGATGACTTTACAGTAAATGTCATTGTTAATCCTGGTTTTGAGAATGGTAAGGATGGTTGGGATAGTGATTTTACTGTTGCTTCAGTTGCTGCTCATTCAGGTTCTCAGGGTTTGCAAGCTACTAAAGCGAATAAATATATTAGTCAAACTTTGAATTTTGATTCTATTTATAGTATTAGTTTTTGGGCATCTTCTGCACAAAATAAAGTTAATTTTAACATTCTTTCTGATGATGTAGTTTTAAAAACTATTACTGATGATGAAGGTATTGGTGATGGAGTTTGGAAACAATTTACTGTAGATACTTCTTCTTTAACTGGAGAGCATGTATTTAAATTAGTTAATAATGAAAAAGTTCAACTAAGAATAGATGACTTTACAGTAAATACTAATGAACCTACTGATGAAGAAACTAGTCCAGTTAATACAACTATTTCAGTAGCTTATCTTAATACAGGTTTTGTTGTTATTTCTCTAAAAGATGAAAATGACAAAGTTATTCCTAATGTTAATATAACTTATAGGGTTGATAACAATGAAATTATTAATGAATCTACTGATATTAATGGTCAAATTATTTTCAGTGCTTTAACTGGTAATTTTTCTGTTTCAGTTAATTTCACAGGAAATGAAAATTATTCTTCTTCCAATAATATAGTTAATTTTTCCAATATTAATTTTATTATTAATCCTTTCATTAACTCCGATTTTGAACAAGGAAAGTTAGATACTTATGCTGATGTGTATGGTTGGAATGTAACTGGTGGTGCTGCACATGGCGGCAAACGTCCGGATGGTCAAATATCTATATTTAATGGTACTAGAGCATTACTTTTGTCAGGTAATTATTATGGATTTTGGGTTTCTCAATACCTAAATTTTGATTATATTGATAAAGTTACTTTTAAATATTATGCTTTAGATGCAAGTTTAAATTGGTTTAATTACAACCTTACTACATTAATTGGAGGAAATATTATTGAAAATGTCCCTACTGCTGATGAATCATGTTGGCAAGAAGTAACAATTGATACTCATGATATTCAGGGTATTAATTTATTTGAACTGTCCACTGGTGGTCAATTCACTCCTTTAAGATTATATTTAGATGATTTTGCAGTAGTTTATAATAATGAAATAGTTTCAGATTTCACATATAATGCAAATGTTGATGGAGAAAATGTAACAGTTAACTTTATAAATACCGCAATTGGTTCAATTAACAAAATATTATGGAGTTTTGATGATAATACTACTAGTAATCTTATAAATCCAACCCATATTTTTAAACCAGGAAATCATAATGTTTCTTTAACTGTTTATAATGGGGAAAATTTTGTTAATCAAACATATACTTTATCATTAAATTTCCCAACAATTGATGGAAAAATGTATGATGGCATCCAAGATGCAATTAATAACGCAACTGATAGTGCAACTATTGAAATTCCAAATGATTTAACTGAAGATTTAACTATTGATAAAAATTTAACTTTAAACTTTAATGGAAATAAGTTAGATGGAAATATTAATGTTAATAATGGTGCAAAAGTTACTGTAAATAATATTGCTGGTGCTAATAGTTTCAGTACTGATGATTCATCTAAATTAACTATCACAGAATCCAACATTGCAGATACCAACATCACTTTAAACACAGGTAATATTACACTTGACGGCAATGACTTCACTGGCAGTTACATAACTGTCGTGAATGCTAATGCTGTTATTGCTAACAATAATATTGCTAATGGTGGAATTAAAGTCAATGGAGGTAAATCCAAAATCAACAACAATGTTTTATCAGGAAACGATGTAGCAATCACACAAACAGAAGGAGAAACAAACATTACAAGTAACATAATCACCGACAACAACATAGGTGTAAACGTTACTAATGGTACTTCAAACATCAACTTCAATGTAATCTACAATAACAATAATGTTGCCCTAGCTTACGTGGGTACTGTTGATGCTTCCAATAATTGGTTTGGTGTATTACAAGCTACATTTAGTACAACTGTCCCTGATGGATATGTTGATGTTTATGCTCCAAATGCTGAACAGCCAGTATGGTTAGTATTAACTCTCAACAGCAAAGAAACTCAATTCTATACAACACAAAACCACACAATCATTGCTAATTTAACAACCAACAGTAACGGCGATGATACAAGCAGTTTAGGAGTATTGCCTAAATTCACTTTACCTGTTTCAACTGAATTAGGTGAAGCTAGTGATGTAAATGTTGAAGATAGTATTGGTGAGTTTACATTAACAACTGGTAAATTACCATCTGATGAAGTATCATTCACTATTCGTGGTGAAGAATACACATTAGATAATGTAGCTATTGTTGCAAAAATAATAAACACTAACTTAACCATTGAATCAGTTGAAAACGGTGTTGTAATCGTTACATTAAAAGATGTTGATGGAAACCTTATTTCAGACGCAAATGTGACCTACACAGTTAATACTGGAGATCAAATTACTGATAAAACTGTTGATGGTAAAATCACAATTCCTGGTTTGAAAGGAACTGTAACTGTTGTTGCAGATTATGCAGGAATTAGTGAATACCCATACTATAACAGTACAACTGCTAGTGAGAATTTCCACTTTGTATATGATGGAAATATCAACATTACTATTCCAGAATCTGCAAAAACCAACGAAACAACAAGCATCACAATCCAATTACCAACCGATGCACAAGGAACAGTAAACATCTTTGTAGACACTAAAAAAATAAACACAACACAAGTAACTGGTACTACAATTATTCCATTAAATGATGTGGGTATTGGTGAACATGTGGTTGAAGTGACCTATGATAATGATGACATTTATTATCCGGCTAACAAAACTCAAGTGTTAATTGTTTCCAAAGGAACTCCAACAATCACTGCAACTGGATGTGCTGTTGGGGAAAATGAAACTGCAATCGTTGAAGTTAACATTGATGGTGCAACTGGTATTGTTTTAGTTGAAGTAGGTGGAAATAAATATTTCGCCGAACTTGAAAAGGCCAATGCAATTGTTAATGTTGTTGGTTTAAAACCTGGTAACTACACAGCAAACATCAAATACATTGGTGATGAGAAATTCACACAAACTACAACAACAGCAGAAATAAAAGTATCTGAAGTTGAAGATAAATCAATTACTGAACTAAAAGAAGAATTAGCAGAAGCTAAAGAAAATGCTACTCAGTTATTCAATAATCTAACAGATGCTAATAAAAAAATTGAGAATTTAACTACTCAATTGAATGAGACTCAATCTAATGCTACTAAGTTGGCTGAGGATCTTGATGCTGCTAATGCTAAAGTTGATAATTTAACTACTCAATTGAATAAAACTCAAGCTAATGCAACTCAGTTATTTAATAATCTTACTGAGGCTAATGCGAAAGTTGAGAATTTAACTACTCAATTGAATGAGACTCAATCTAATGCTACTAAGTTGGCTGAGGATCTTGAAGATGCTAATCAAAAAGCAGAAAACTTAACTATTCAATTAGGAGATGCTCAAAAGCAAATCCATACTTTATCTGCTGATTTGATTTCCACAACAGTTGCTGCAAATAATTTAAATATTAAAGCATTAACTAATGGAAACATCCAGGTAACTCTCAAAGCTAACGGCACAGCTTTAGCAAACAAAACTGTTAATGTCATTATCAATGGTGTAGTTTATAATGGTACAACTGGAGAAGATGGTGTTGCTAAAATAGCAGTTAAATTTGCAAGTGCAGGTACATACTATGCTACAGTAACCTTTGCAGGTGATGACACATACAAATCATCCATTGGTACAAGTAAAGTTGTTGTAAGTAAAAAAGCTACCAAGATTACAGCTCCGAAAAAATCTTTCAAAGCTAAAGTAAAAACTAAAAAGGTTAAAATCACTTTAAAATCTGGTAGCACCGCACTTAAAAGTAAAAAGATTACTTTAAAAGTTAATGGTAAAACTTACACAGCTAAAACCAACAGCAAAGGTGTAGCAACAATAAAAGTTACCAAATTAACTAAAAAAGGTACTTTCACCTACACTGTAAAATTCGCAGGTGATAAAGCATACAAAGCAATAACTAAAAAAGGAAAAATAACTATTAAATAAAAAAAGAGAATAAGTTGAAACACGATTTTTCATTCTCTTTTTTTCTTTTTTATTTTTTTAATAGTCTCATGGAGTACACCAATAATATTTTTAGGTTTGAGTCCTAAGTACTCCAAAACATGATATTTTTTCTTTTTTTCAATTTCGTTAAGTGAAAAGGAGAAATAGAGAATGATAAACAATAAAAGAAAGTATTTAATATTCTTATTGATATTAATTACTCTTGTCTCTATAGGTGGGGTTTCAGCTAACACTCAAGATAATACAACAAGTATTGCAAATGAGAATGTTTTAGATGAAACAGTGCTTATAGATGATTCTTTATATGATGATCAACCAACAATGCTAATCAATCCAACAACAGATTTTAACAATACTGTTGAAGTTGATGATAATTCACAATTATCCAGTCAAGAAGATTCACCTAATTGTTTATTAGATAAAGGTTCTGATTATGTGGTTAATAGTCCGATTGTTAATCCTGATTTTGAGGATGGTTTAAGTGGTTGGGATGGTTATGGTGTGAGTATAACTAATTTTGCTCTTAACTCCAAAAGTGGAACTAAATTTATTAGCTTATCTACTAATGGTTATATTTCCCAAGTTATCAATTTCGATACAATCGATTCAGTTTCTTTCTGGTATATGTCTAATACAAAAAATGCAACAATCAATATTCATGTTGACGATATTTCATTAGATAATTATACTATCCAAAAGACTGGATTAGGTAAGAAAAAATGGGAAGAAGTAAAATTAGATTTATCTAACTTCACAGGTTACCATACAATCAATATTACTCAAAGCTATGGATTAGGATACATTGATTACTTCAATATTACCTACAACAATAATATTATAGCTAATTTCACTATTGGTTCCTATGAGATTTCTGATGGTAAAATCAGAATTAACTTCACTGATTTGTCTCAAGGTTTGATTAGTGAGTATTTATGGGATTTTGGGGATGAAAATTATAGTGATAATCAAAACCCAACACATACTTTCAAAGCAAATAGTTATATTATCACATTAACGGTTTTCAATAATGATATGGAAAGCAGTTATAGTTTTTCATTGCCGGTTTCTGTTTGTAAGATTCAAAATAAAAATATTGAATTTCCATCTATACAAGATGCAATTGATGTTGCAGCTGATGGGGATATAATAAGTATTTTCAGTAATTATTTTACAGATAATCATTTTGAAAATCTAATAATTGATAAATCTGTAACCTTGAATTTCATTAATGCTTCAATTAATCCTAAAAACATTTCAAAACCAACAATTAAGGTCATTAATGAATCACAAGTAATCATTAATAATCTTTTGCTTGGAGATTGTGAAAGCATTTCAAAAACAAGCGATGATTCCAGTTTAACAATTCAAAAATCAAATATCACTAATAAAAATATGATTCTGGATGAAGGAAATATATTTTTTGAAAATAATATTTTTGTTAATTCTTCTTTAACGGTTCTACAATCCAATACAAGTATCTTGAAATGTAATATTTCAAATGGAGGCATCATTGTTAATGGTGGAAAATCAATAATCAATAATAATAATTTTTCTTCTTGTGATGTTGCCATCAAACAAAATCAAGGAATAACTAACATCCTCAATTGTAATTTTTCTTCTTGTGATGTTGCATATAGTCAAGATGGGGGAAATTCCAAAATCAGTAATTGTAATTTTTCATCATGCAATGTAGCAATACAACAGGGTAATGGTGAATTAAATGTAACTAGAAATCTTATTGAGGGAAATGATATTGGTATTAAATCATTTGGTAATGCGGATATTCATTTTAATAATATTTATCGCAATAATAATTTTTCTTTAATTGCTGATGAAAATGTTGATTATTCCAATAATTGGTGGGGAACTAATAATCCTTCTTATTATTCTAGTTTGATAATCCCTAATGAGTATTATGATGTTTATTTTGTTAATGAGTCTAGCTCAAAAATGAATCCTTGGCTAATTTTAAATGTTACCCAACATGATTTAGATGTTGATAAATGGATTGGTGGAGTTACTTATTACAATTTAACTATTGATTTAACACATAATAATTTAGGTGAAGATACAAGCAGTTTAGGACATCTTGGGGATAGAAATTGCACTTTTACTTTTAATGATGTGGATTTTGATATTTTTCTTGAAGATGGTTTTAAACAATTGCTTTTTACTTGGGGATATTTAACTGGTGATGTTAGCCAAATGAATATTAAGTTGGATAATGAAAATTATCAGCTTTTTATTGATACGGATAATGTTGCTCCGATTATCACATATATTACTCCAACAACAACTTTTAATGATGAAATGGAAGTTATTATTGAGTGTGATGATTCTGAAGCAGTTATTTTTTACACATTAGATGGTAGTAATCCATGTTATAGTAACACTCGTTTAATTTATACTCAACCATTTACAATTGATAATTCCATTACTGTTCATTACACTGCGATTGATAAGATGGGCAATCGTCCAATGTTTTGTTATGGTGAACATCTTTTCACAGATTTGGTTATTGAAAGAGTATATTCTGGTGTTTTTGTTGAATGTTCATCATCTGGAACAGTGTATTATACTGTTGATGGCAGTATACCCTATGACAGAAACAATCCAAACCGTATTATATATTCCCACATGTTTTATGTGAACGAGCCTACAAAATTTTTGTTTTCATCAATTTTCAAATATGAGATTGATGGTTATCCAGTACCTACAATTATTAGCATTAGAACTTATACAGATTTCTTTTCTATTAATTATATTAAGAGTAATCTTTCTAATCTGAGTGAGAATGCTATTTGGAGCCAATATCAGGGAAGTAATAATAATTCTGGTATTACCGATTATTGCGGCCCAGTTACTAACTTGACTAAATGGAATCTTGATTTAATTAGCTCTGGTTCAGCAGTAATTGATAAAAAAGGTCACATTTATATTGGTGGAGATGATGGTTATTTATATTGTTTAAATAATCAAGGATTAGTCATCTGGAGATATGGTACAACAAGTAAGATTATCTCAACTCCAACAATTGGTGCTGATGGAAATATTTACTTCAGCAATTGGATGAACAGTACTGTTTATTGTATTTCACCTAATGGACAATTACTATGGAAATGTATTTTAGGAGATTATAATACTGGTTCCAGTATAAAAATCGCTGATGATGGAAGCGTTTATGCAATAACAAGTAGTGATATTTCTTCAAGTATTTATTCTTTAAAAAATGGTTCTGTTGTTTGGAATTGTAGCATTCCTTTAATTAGTGGTTCCACTCCTGCCATAGGTTTGGATGGCACTATTTATTTAATTTCTGAAAGTCATGAATTTGTAGCTGTTAGTCCTGATGGAACATTAAAATTTAAACAAAATCTAATTAAGTATTATAGTACTGAAGATTATTTAAAAGAATCTAAGGTTTCTGTTAGTATTGATGAGGAAGGAATTATTTATGTTATTAATCAGCCAAATTATAGGAGTAACCAAGGAGATATTGTTAATATATTTATCAGAGCTTATTATCCTAATGGAACAGTAAAATGGAGTAGTAAAAATACACAGCTATTTGTTTCAGGCACTCCAACTTATTACAAAGGTATTTTATATCTTTCCAGTGAAGATAAGTTAGTGGCTGTTAATGCATCTAATGGTGCTATTTTGTGGAGTAAGAAAATTAATTCTGCATTTTATTCTGCAAGTTCTCCATTGATAAGTGGCAATGAAATGATTTATCTTGCTCATGACAATATGGTTTATGCTTTTGATTTGACTGGTCAGCAGCTGTGGAATTATACTTTAACTGGTAAGTATGGTGATCCGTCTTGTTTATCCAGTCCGACATTGTCTAATGATGGTACTTTGATTGTTACTACTAATCAGGGTATTTTTGCTTTTAATGATGTTGCGGCTCAATTTAAGTGGGAACATGTAAACAACACTGAAACTACTGTCCAATTCACTGATTTGTCTGTGAAAGGAAATAATAGTTATTTCTGGGATTTTGGTGATGGTAATTATTCACTTGAGCAAAATCCAGTACATGTCTACAATGATTCAGGCAAGTATCGTGTGGTTTTGATTGTTGAACATGATGGTGTTAATCTTGCAAGAAACACAACCATTGAAGTGGTTAAG
This sequence comes from uncultured Methanobrevibacter sp., assembly GCF_946404245.1. Classification (GTDB taxonomy): domain Archaea; phylum Methanobacteriota; class Methanobacteria; order Methanobacteriales; family Methanobacteriaceae; genus Methanocatella. The sequence goes on along the minus strand of NZ_CAMJCX010000003.1, from coordinate 41,731 downwards.
TATGATCTTACTCCTCCAAGTAATGTCACTGTATATATTGGTGATGTTGTAAGTGAGGGTGGTGTTTTTGCCACTTCTCAAAATGTCAGTCTTTATGCAAGTGATGATGCTGGCTCAGTTACAATCTATTATACAGTTGATGGGTCTAATCCGGTTAATAGTTCTACAAGGAGATTATATTATGAACCAATTCTCATAGAATCAAACACTGTTTTAAAAACTGTTGCTGTTGATGAGTCTGATAATTTTGGTGAGGTTACATCAATTTCTTTTGAGATTAGGGATGCTTTAAATGTTAATGATTTGGTTAATTCTACTTTGATTCAAAAGATTCAGGATTTGTTGGATAATGCTGAAGAGGGAAGTAAATTTGTATTTGATTATGATGTGCTTTATGGTGCTAATTTTACCATCAATAAGCCTTTAAATATCGTCACTACAAATAATACTAAACTCATTGGTAATGGCAACCAGCCTGTTTTCACTTTAGGTGAAAATGCAAGTGGTACAACTATTAACGGTTTTGTAATAGAAAATGACGGTATTTTAATTAAAAACAGTGATGATATTCTAATTAAGAATACTGTTGTCAATACTGCAAATAAAACTGGTGTTAATATTGTTTCAAGCAGCAATATCGCTATTAAGGATTCATATATTAACGGTTCCTGTGATGGGATTCTCATTAATAAAAGCACTAACACTACAATAGACCACTCTGAAGTGGCTGAATCATATAATAATGGTGTATGGGTATTGGAAAGCAGTAATACTAATATCTATAATTCAAAATTGGACAACAATGGTAAGGAGTGGCAAATAAGCAAGGCCCATCAGATTTGGCTTGTAAGATCACAAAATACCAACATAATCAATAACACTATTAATTATGGTTTCTTTGGAGTTCATTTATCAGATGTAAATCAAAACTTAAAAATGGATTACAATACCATTTATGAAGGTACTGGTGATGCGATAATCCTTGAAGGAGGATATTATGGTGTTAACATTACTCATAATACATTAGATGGTTGTTTTAACGGCATTAACTTTAACGGATACAGTGAACGTGTTAATGTTGAACATAATCTAATCCAAAAGATGCATTATCACCAAGGTGAACCTGATGATATTTATGGTGGAATCGGCATTATGGAGACATATGATTTCTGGAACTGGCCGGATACTTATGGTCAGTACCACAATGCTATACAGGTTTCCTGTGGTGCAAGTAATTTCCATGATGAGGTTACAATCATAGATAACGTCTGTATCTTATTGGAGCACAGGTCATGGGAAGCAAGACACACCAATACATATATTGATTCTAGTTGCAGCGGTTATGGATATAACCTGATGGATGGTTCATCCAGTCTAACCGGTCGTGGAGGTGCAACTTCCTATCGTGAAGGTAAAGTTGACCTTGTTGTTGACCGTGTTGGTGATTCATCTTTCAGATTAAGATTGATTAACCGTTTGGATGGTCACTATTTATCCGAAATTCCTGAGTTTGATGTTACTTTTATCGCAGGTGGTTTTTCACAGACTGTTAAGTTTAAAGACAGTGAAGCGGTAGCGACATTCGATACTTCTTCTGCCATTACTACAGTTGTTGCTAAAATATCTACTGAGATTCAAAAATCTGTAGCATTTGATATTCCTATTACTGATGGTTATTCATCCAGTAATAAGGATAAGGATTCCGGTTATGAAGCTGGTGAAGCTATCAATAATCCTGACCCGGTCATTCCAAGTATTGCTGATGCTATTAAAGAGCTTGAGAGAAGAAATTCTTCGGGCAGTGGAAACGGCAATGGCGGTGGTAATGGTAACGGTCAGGGAACAGGAACTGGTAACGGTCAGGGTTCAGGTAATGGTCATGGTTCCAGTGGTCATGGCGGTTCTAACGTTAATGGCCGTGAAGGTGAAATTGAAGGTGACGCAAATAATCTCCTCCAAACCGATAGTGGCAATTCTCCATCTGTTGGTGTTGAAGCTGCAGCTCAAGGTGATTCCGATTCTGTTGAAGGCGGTTCTCAATCAGGTGAATTAAGTCAAGATTCACCTAATGCATATGAAGTTTCAAAAGTAATTAATATAAATGAAAACAATTGGCAATTTGTACAAGCTGTTATTTTATTCGCTGTAATTGTAATCTTTGGTTATGGTTATAGAAGGGGTAAAAAGGATGGTGATGAAATTTAAGTGTAAAGAGAAAGTAAAATTTTACTTTCCCAGATTCCTACAGTTGTGGGAATCTGACTGTTGAATTTTAAAAAAGTTAGATTAAGCAGTTTATTTTATGTTTTTTCTCCTCTTTGAAAGCTGAATTATTATAATTCGGTTTTTTTGATATGAAATGAATTAAGGAAAAATAAAGTAAATTTTTTTTACTTTATAAAAACGTTTGTGAGGAATCAAGAAACAAAAAAATATTTTTTTGTTTCTCTTTTCTCATTTTAATAAATTAAGGATTGTGGAGGTGTATATTTTTGGTTTCTTTTCCTGGTGATACTTTAATATCTGCTGCAATGGATACTATTTCACAAAGCCTGACAATTCCGGTTCTAATAATTCTTTTGATAATAGTTGTTGCTTCACTATTCCTTTTAGGTGAAATAATAGCCGAGTATTTTAAAAACAAGAAAGTTAAGGTTGGAGATATTTATGATTTGATTTTCCAAATCAGCAATGCAACTTCAATCGAGCATTTGCAGGTCATTGTCAGTCAGTCAAATATTCCTGATTTGCAAAAAAGAATTTTAACTAGAATCTCAGATACTCATTCAATGAAGAAGTCTTCACGTGAAGCAGCAGCAAGACGATTGGTTGAAATGGAAGAAGAACGCATTGACAAGAACCTGAACAAGACTGATATCATTACAAGAATCGGTCCGACACTGGGTTTGATGGGAACATTGATTCCAATGGGTCCTGGACTTGCCGCACTAGGTGCAGGTGACATTAACACTCTTGCGACTTCTCTGACTTTGGCGTTCAACACTACTATTGTCGGTATCGGTTCAGGTGCGCTGTGTTATGTTTTAGGTAAAATCAGAAAGTCATGGTATGACAGGTACCTTGCGGATTTGGATGCACTTTCTGATGCTGTACTTGATTATATGGATTGATGTGTTATGGTTCGAAGAAAAAGTGCAAGAAGACAAAGAGTGGAAGAAGACCCGATGGCAGGTACTTCTAATTTAGTCGATGCGATGCTTGTAATTGCAGTGGGTTTTCTTGTCTTTGTTATTATTTCTTGGAATATGCAGGCGTTAGTGACTGATGATAATCCAATCCAGCAGGCTCAACAAACTACTGAAATTGATCAGGGCACTCAGTTGGATGAGGCACCGGATACCAGTAACTCTTCAGGTCAGGGTTATACTGAAATGGGTAAGGTATATAAAGATCCGGTAACGGGAAAATTAATTATGGTTGAGGGAGGTTAGATGTTAACCTCTCGAATATTTATTTTTATGATTAATTATTTGCATGGTTAGCCATATAACTTATTTTTTAATCAACTGTTTTTATAATTATTTTAACATTATTTTTAAACTGTAACTTTTTTTAATGGCTGATGTAGATAAAAGAATAATTTTTCCATAAATTTTATTTTTCAATTTAATTATTGTTAATATTCTTTAAAAAATTATTTTAAAACTATTTTACTAATATTTATTAAAATATAGTATTTAAATTCGTAATATATATTAATTAGAGATTATTATTTTGTTTTATGTAATTTTGATTATTGATTGTATTTATTAAAATTAAAATTATATGTTGATTACAATTTTGTCATATTTTTAATAGAAATATTTATATATTTTTTAGTACAAAATAGTAAATACCAAAGGTGGATTATCATGAATGAAAAGGTAGGAAAAACTCTAAATGAATTAAGGAGGGAAAATGGATATACGCAAGAACAAGTTTCTAGCTATTTGGGAATTACCCAAAGCAACCTTTCAAAAATAGAAAATGGTGAGAGAAACTTTAACATGACTTTACTTGATAAATTATGTTTATTATACAATTGTTCTCCCGAATATCTTTTAGGGGAAACAGATTCACATGAAAAATCAAGTATAGCATTTCGCAGTGATGAAAAGGTGGACTTAAACGTAGTTGCAAAAATGAATGAAATTACAGGATATTTAAAATTACTAAGAAAACTGGATGGTGATGAGTAAACATGAACAGCATTGCATTAGCGGAAATGTTAAGACACGACTGGGGCATTGAAAGCTTTGCTTCAATAAATATACGCTCTTTAATCTATAATAACATAAGAAATTTAACAGTACTTTGGTTTCCAATGAAAACCAACATTAGTGGATGTTGCTCAAAAACAAAAGATGACAAAGTGATATTCATCAATACCAATCATAGCATTGGAAGGCAAAACTTCACACTGGCTCATGAATTATACCACTTGCTTTATGAGGATATTGAAGACTTTATCGTTTGCGGAATCAACAACAATAGCCAAAGTGAAATAAATGCAAATAACTTTGCATCAACCTTCCTGATGCCTGATAGTGCCCTATACTGGTTTAAAAATAAAAACCAAATTGAAGACTGGACACTCGAAGATGTAATAAAATGCGAACAGCATTATCAGGTCAGCCGTTCTACCATGCTTTTACGCCTTAAAAAAATGAATTGGATTAGTCAAAACCAATTTGATGAATATGGGGCAGATGTAATACGTGAAGCTGACAGATTAGGTTACGACACTAGCCTTTACAAACCATCTCCAGAAAATCAGAAATACTCATCAATAGGTGAGCTAATACGCCTAACCGAAAAGGCATATGAGGATGAAAAGATAACCGGTGGAAAACGAAGGGAAATACTATTAAGGAGTTTTAGAAATGACATCATTCATAACTCAAATGAGGTGAATGACCTTGAATAAACCGGTTTTTTATGATACAGACTGTTTAGAATGTTTTTTATTTGTAGATGCGGGACATATTCTAGAAAAGTTATTCACTAAAATTGTCATTCCAGAACAAGTCTATAATGAACTAATGGATAATAACACTCCACCAATCGTAAAAACAAATTTTAAAAAATTAAAAGACGGATTTGTAGAAACCAGACAAATACAATTCATGTCCCAGGACTACACTACTTATAACTTAATTAAAAAAGGCTTTTGGAGTAAAACAGGTAAATGTTGTGGTGATGGTGAATCAGCAGCAATGGCATTGGCTCACCTGAATAATGGAATAGTAGCAAGCAACAATCTAAGTGATGTGGAAGAATATATTGATAGCTTGGATATTGAACTCATTACAAGTTCAATGATTCTATCCAAAGCAGTTGAAAAGAATATTGTCAGTGAAAATACTGCAAATGGATTATGGAAAGGAATGATTAAAGAAGGCATTGATTTACCTAAAAATTCTTTCACGGAATACCATGATGAGCTTTACAAAAGTGATTGTGAAAGATTTTTAAAAAGTGAACGATGAATCAATGTAATGTTGAAAGCGATGATGATAAGTTTGATATTAAATATGTTTATTATTGTAGGGGAGTAGAATAATGTTAATAAATAAAACTAGAATTAATAAATTAGAATCTCAATTCAAAAATCTAGATATAAAAGAAGGAGATAATCTTGTAGTTAGTCTATCAGATATAGGCAGATTCGATAATTTGAATAAAATAGGATTTACGGAGAAGTTAGAGTTAAATGAACAAGTTTTACCTGCTATTAGTTCAGGATTAGGTAGAAGTTCATCTGTCACTAGGCATAATTCAGAAGGATCTTATATTAAAAGACCTGATTGGGGTAAAGAAACAAAATATTATCAAAGAGAATTTACAAGACATGAATGGAGAGGTAGGTATAGAACCGAAGAAGTAACCGATATTTGTACATTTTCACGTGAAAGAATATGTAGGGAATATATAGAACCTCCAAGTATTGAATTAAGAATAGTTGAAAAAGAAGGTAATAAAATCATAATAGCTGCTAAAGAATTCAGATACAAAAAAGATGATGAAATATTAAAACACACAATAAATTTATTTTTAGAGCTTTTTAACGAATGTAAAATATTAAAGGGAGATTTAACTGAATTAGCTGCATTATATGACTTAAAAAACATTAAAAGATTAAACTGGGAAATGTTGCCTGAAGGAGAGATGCCTTGGGAAACAGTAGAGGAACAATTAAACCCTATTTTAAAACAAATAAAGAATACTAAAAAACCAGCCGACAAAGCTAGATTAGAACATATTTATTCATATAAGCCAACTACTGTGTTTTATGGAAAATCCGGTTTTAATGGGTATGTCGGATTTGAGTTTAAAGACTTCACTATATTGGAGTCTTTACTTTATGGTAATGCAATATATGTCTTTAATAAAAATTGTATAGAATTAACTAAACTAACTAAAAAAGAAATATTGGATGATAATTTACATATTAAAAGAATAATTCATAAAGATGGTTGGGAAAAAGAAGTAAGAGATTTATTTGAAAATTAGGTTTCATCAAATTATTTTTTTTGATTATCCTACAATTTAATATGATATTGAATAGTAGCTATGGGAAAATGTTAAGTGTCAACTATTTTATAATTCCGATTTTAACTTGATTTGTCATAGCTACTTTTTGAAAATTCCAATTATTTGCATCATAAGATGATGAAATCTTGAATCAAATGATGTATTTGAGGGTAAATTCATGAAAAAACATGACTCATGTTTCACAACAAGAGTACTGCTAACTAAATAATTAAAGGGCAATATCTATATTTGAGATTCACATGACTTTGAATAGGGATATAAAAATTAAATTAGTTATATTATACATATTTAAACATGTATTAAGTTCAATATATGATGTTAATAATTTTTACATTGGTGATTATAAAAACATGATGTAATTGGACATTGGTAGGTTAAACTAAACATAATTCAGTATTGATACTTCAAATCAGTGCGAAAACAATGTTTATGAGCATAGACAAGCTTTTATATTCAATTGTTGGGTGGAATTTTTTGGATATGGAACAAATAGGACCGGGTTCGAGAAAATATGGGCATTGAAATTGGAAAAGATGATGAAATTAATATTAGTCTTTCAGCAATTTTCTTCTGCCATGCCATATTAATTGTCGTTGTCTTTTTCTTAATAGTTTATATTCCTCATACATTTGTGCTGTAACGTATCCATATTGTCTTCGATACTCATCTATTCCAACAATGGCTGATTGTACAATAGCTGGTTCGCCTTCATGCCAGCAGTAATATGGGTGGTGGCAGGCCACATCATTTTTAAATGCCAGTCCTGTTTTGCAGTTGTTGCAGTAATCCACAAACCACAATTCCTCTTCCCTTTCTCGCTTTTCCTTTTTGGCTTCGATAATTTGATGTCTTATAGATTTCATAACAATCGCTGAATTTATAAAGACCATAAAAACTTTTCACATGGTCTTTTCAAAAAGTATTTTTAAGGATTTAAACAGTTAAAGAAGGCTTCTTATAAACTTTCATATTTGAAAAGACTGTTTTTTTCAGGATGATGGGGACTTTTAAATGTCCCCCCCTATTATTCCGAAATCATGGTCTTTTCAGTTTTTTAGCTAATTGTCAACCACCATCAAACCATGATGGATGCTTTAATTAACCAAAAAACGATTGTAAACCATTTTTGTGAAAAGACTTTTAAGAAAGTCTTTTCAAGTCTTCACAGCCATGGCGGTTTTTTCACTTCCGAATCAAAGTTCATGATGCTTAAATCCTCTACAAACTTGTCTTCCATCATGATGTTTACAACCCATTCTCCAACCTCACGGCAGATGATTTGATGTATTGAATCATCAATGCGCTTTAAATCATCATTGATGTATGCAACTTCACTTTTGGTCAGGTTATATACATTGGATTTTCCTGAATGATCAGTTATCTGAAGAAATCCATTATTTGCCAATTCATATATGTATTTCTTCACTGAGTCCTTGCTCAATCCAAGATTCTGGAGTGTGAAGTATTGGTTGGTTGTAATTCCCAGACTCAATTCTTCCGGGTCAATTTCCATTATCCAGTCATCGATATTGTTTCTGATATCATTCAGGACCTCAACAGCCTTGGGCGAGAGGTTTGCAGATATGCTTTCCTTATATGGCTGCAATATGCTCATGAATTGCTGCACGTCTGAAAGATTGGTAAGGATTACCGTTTCACCGTCAATGTCATGGACTTCATGGTTATAGTAGTTCAGGGCCGTTATTGTTTTCAGTATGCCGTTGAACTTGTCAAAATCCCTTTTATAGAAAGATGAATCCTTCAGGAAGTTGATGACAAAGTTAATATAAGGATTTATTATTACAATGTCTTTAAAGACTTCCTTAAGGTGCAGCAGCATATATGGCACTAACTCAACTTCCTTTTCATATTCCTTTAGGATCTTGTAGCTTTTTCCATGTGTGAACTCAAGTGCAGATTTTCTGAGATTGAATATTTTTTTGTTGTCCATTCTTGGTGTTATGAAGATGCTTCGGCTCATTTCCTGCTCATCGAAATTGTGGTTGGGCACAGTTGTGTAGGTCAGGCATGGCCTTCCCTTTAACTTCAATTCTCTGACTTCCCATCCTCCTTCACCGTCCGGAATGCTCAATGGCTTGTTTAGAAATCCGTCTGACTGAAGTTCCTTCATGAGGTTTTTCGACTCTTCCATGAATTCATGGTCATTGCTTCCGCCCATATCACCGTAATTAACAATCTTGCCGTCATAAAAATATTCATCTGTTTTGGCACGGTTGAAAAGTGCTGCTTCAGTGATTTTCTTTTCATTGACAATGTATTGTTTTGGAATCAGCATCAGTGCGATTTCCTGTATGTGGGATTTGCCGCTGCTTGCCTCACCCAGACATATTACAGATACCGGATTTCCAAGAACAACTTGTCCTGCATATACGGTAAACGCATACATTATATTGTTCCTCTCACCTGCCGTAAACCATTCAACAATACTGCCGATATAAATCAAAGGATAGTCCAATGACTGCAATTTGGTGATAGCTTCCTTTGATTTGGCGATATTCTGTTCTTGCTCGGCCTGTTTCTTTTCAGCTATTTCCTGTTCAATGACTGATACTTCATTTTCATAGTGAAGCTGCAGGAGCTGTTTCAATTCTGTGAACTTATTGTTGAATATGGCGGGTTCCATATCACCTTTTGGATTTATGAGCTGTTTGAACTGTCTTGCGACATTACTTCTGGAAGACAATGTAGCCGGTGATCTGTTTTCATATTCTCCAATCTTATTGCCATACTTGTTTTTGAATACGTAGGTAACCTTATCAATGTTTTTCCTATTGATAATGAGTGCTATTGTATCTTTTGTGGGTAATTCAGTTGCTTTACTCATTTTAAATTCTCACAAATTTCTTCAATTCTATCTAAAATTTCCCACATTCTATCCCACAGTTTCTTTGGGATTGCAACATACATTTTTCCATTTATTTCCTTTTTTCTCATGGTTTTTTCCTCTCCTGTTTTTCCCTTCATGGGAGGATTATAAATTCGACAGTCTAAGCTCGTGGGGTCAGGAAATTTTTAAAAAATAAATAGCATCGGCAAAATCAATTCTCCATCTTTTAGCCAATATTTAGAATAAGATAAGTTTCTCTTTTTTGGATTTGACAATCTTTATATATTCCTTAAAATAAACTAGTTATTGGGTTAAGTTTTGGAAAATATTAATTTTTAACATAGTTTCGCGACGTGTCTAATTATTTTTATTTTTCTCACTGCCCATGGGATTATTCTAAAAATATCTTAATAGCTCGTCATTCAATTAAGAATTTTTTTTATAATCCTTTTTTCATGATTTCATTTTTAGTATTTCTTTTCTAGTATTTTACCTCTCTAAATTGATTTTCAGGCCTCACCAAAAAAAGTTGTTTCACCGTGAAAAGTTGATTTCACTTCGTAAAATTTACTTCAATGGTGGAGGCTAGTTGATAGTTTGTTAATTTGGATATATAAACATTTCTATTAGTATTTATTGTTAAACTGTTCATTTTTTTGAGAAAAAATTGTGTCCATAAGCCTTGTATTTTTCGAAATTTTGCTAAACATTAAAACATAAATTGTCTATAAAAAAAGTCAAATGTATAAATCGCAAATGCCTCGGTAAGCATTAAATTAATGTTTCGGGCCTAATAGAGCTTTATTATCCTTTTTATTATATTGTTTATATAAATGAAATAATAATGTCAGCAAAGGCCTTCCAAAAATTTTATCACTTGTAAAAAATAAAGTTTGTATTAGAGTTTTAGTGGTCCGAATCGATAAGTATCGGAACTTTTTTATTAGTTTTATACGAATTATTCGTATTTTTATAGATTTTGTCTTTGGGAAATTTCTTTTATAAAAATTGCTCTACTTTTGTAAAATTGCTTTAACTTTATAATATTGTATTCATTTAAAACAAAAAGCTTATAAAATTCGTAATTTAAAATAATATTAAATTAAATTTTTTAAAATATAAAATAAAGGTTTTAAAAATGAGAAATTATTCTATTGAAGAGGCAATTGAAATAATTAATTCATGTGATGAATCATTCATGCCTGATACTAAACATTTTGATGTTAGGAATATTCAACGGATTGGAGATTTTGGCTTAATCTTTGAAACATTCTTACACAATCCATTAATGGGGATTATCAAGCAAGATTACAATAAATTTAGATTATATTTTGAACACAATCAGAGACCTACAAAAGATATATCATTAGTGATAGGTATAAATGATAATAGAGAAGTGAAATTTGTAACTGTTATGGAAACTTATAGAAATAAAAGGGTGAGAAAATGAATAACAAAGTAGTATATGATTATGATCGTCAAGGGGACTCATTATTCATATATTGTGTTGATGATTATGAATATGAAGTTTCACTTGAATTAGACAATGATGTGATTCTGGATATTGATAAAGATGGTAAACCTGTTGCATTTGAATTTCTAAATGCATCTAAAATATTCAATCTGGATAAAAGTCATTTTAATAATTTAACTAAAATTACTATTCAATCAATAATCACTGAAGAAGCTATAAATTTAAAAGTCAAATTAGCAGTTCCGGTCCATAATAAAACACAAACTTTTGGAATGAATAGAATCACAACTAATTTAAATGGTATTCCTGCTATTGAATCTGAACTGGTTACATCATAACATTATTTACTCTTTAAACCACATAATTATTTAAAAATAATATGTTGAGATTTACTGAAAATTGATAATGTTGCGAACTATATCATATGTTTTATACGAACAGTTTGTTTAGGTTTTAATATAATAATGGCTGATATAAAATAATCATTACAATTAAATAGCATGATAAAGATAAACTAATTATTATTTGTTAGTGGAGATAGTATTTTGAGTGTAGAAACATTTGTGAGAAAAAACATATATTGCTTTAAGATTATTTTGGCAATTACAATGTTTCTATCATTGGTATATTTTTCACTATATCTGCAGGAATTTCTTGTTTACTCACCATTTACTCCATTTGGGATATTGATATGCCAAATTATAAGTTCTTCAATTGTTGCGCTTGTCATTGCATATTATATCGGCAAATCTAAAAATTTTCATATTGCACTTTCATGCATTCTGTTTGTTATTTTATTAGTGGGGGTTTTTTTAGCTGAAAACGTTATGGCAAGTACATTTGCTTATAATCTTGACGGTGTGGAATATTGTCTGATATTTTTTTCAGTATTTATTAGCCTGTTTTTCAGCTATAATCTGTATCAGGTCATGGCTAATAAATGTGATTCCAGATTGAAGGTAAATTTCTGGAGCTTTTTGGTCTTTTGTGAATTGTCTTTTTTATCAATGTTTGTATGTGAAGTGATATTTTATGAACTTACTCTTATACCATCATTAATCGATGCATTTATAATCTTCAATGCGTTTTATCTGGCATTTAAATTCAGTATAGATATAACCTCTAGGGATTTAAAGATAATTGAATCAAAAAGGGTTGCTGAATTGAATAAACAGGAAAAAGATATTGATATGTATAAAGTAAAATCATGTTTCATGTTATCTTTTGTTTCATTGTTTGTAATCTCTTTTATTTTTTATAAATATTATAATGTTTTGCAACTGGATTCAAGGAGTTTTGCTGGAATAATTTTATTTGGATCTATAATAATCACTGCTTATTATTATAAAAAATCATTATTTTTGTCAATACTTGGAATTGGAATCGATGCGGGATTATGGGCTTTATTTGCAGGATTATTTACACTGGTCGGATACTTTAATATGAATCCCAAATTTTTATTCCCAATTTGGTTTTTTGAAGGTTTAACTTTAATTATTACGCGTTTCGTCTTGAGATACAGGAGATTGTCTGGAATAGGCTTTCAATAGTCTTGTTTAAACTTTGAAATTAGTTTTTAAAAGTTAATCGGATAGATTATTAATGTCTTCAATTAGCTCATCCAACAATTCATCATTCTCATTTAATTCACGTGCCTTATTTATATAATATAATGCTTCATCGTAGTTTCCCAATCCAATTGATATTTTGGAAATGTTATATAAATGTCCAAATTCATTAGGTTCAATCTCTGATGCTAATTTGAAGTAATCTAGTGCTTTTTCATAATTTCCCAGATAACTGTTGCAATAGCCTAGATTTGCATAAAGAAACGGATGGTCATATCCTAGTTTCTGGGATTCTTCCAAGCTAACTAATGCCTCATCGTAGCGTTTGAGCGTGTTTAAAGCACTCCCTTTGATGGCTAAAATGTAAGATTTCTTTCCAAATATGAATATGGAACAGTTTGCAAATTTTAAAGCTGTTGAAAAATGATTGTGTCTTAAAAAGAATCTGGCCAGCATGTCTAATGTAGGTTCGAGGCATACCCAGAGCAAAAGCAATAAAAAACCAAAATATCCGTATGCTAAAAGCCAGTCATTGTTTTTTATTCCGATGTAAGTCTCAATGAGACAAACAACCATCATTACATATGTTAGGAATTTAGAAATCTTATTTTGAGGGATATCAGCAAACTGGTAAACCAGAATGATGATTACTAGGGAAGATGTGAAAATATTCCATAAACTAAAATTATAAGTGAATTGGTAAATTAAATTCGCAATCAGTAATATAGCTAGAAGGAAATATTTTACATTTTTGTCCATGATTACACTCTCAAGTTTGTGATATATATTATTTCAAGGCTCTTTTTGTAATTCGAATTGCACCCTCGCTGTGGATTCGGACAATAGGGTTTTCATCATTTTGCGAAATCCATTCTAATTTTTCCAGGTAGGGTTTTACGTGGTCCGGCTTTTGTTTTCCGACAACTCTAAACATTTCAGGCGCTTCAATCCTGACCTTATCGCTTGAATCTGAAATCATTTCTAAAAAAATTTCGAGTTTTTCTAAAAATAGTTCGGGTGCGTTTGTTGCAATGTTTTCACAGGCCCAGATGAATGCATGTCTGACGTTTTCAGATTCATCGTCTTTCATAGCCATTAGTTTATCTAAATACGGTATTATCAGATTTTCATCGCCTCGCCCTATTCTTCCCAGAGCATTTGTTGATCTTTCCCGCAATTTGGGATTTTCGTCTTCCATGTAGCAGACAATATCTCTGACATATCCTTCTATCTCTTCAGGGTACTTCAGTCCCATCTCTCCAAGAATCCATAATGCCTTTGCCTTAACGTTTGACGAATAATTTTCATTCAATTTGCTGGCAACATTGTCAGTATTTTCTTTCCAGCATTCCTTATTTTTTGTTATAGCTCTTAATTCTTTTAGTGCATCTTTTTCATTTGACATTTTATCTATTCTTTTTTCAAATAATATCCTTAATGTCAAGTACTGGGGTGCCGTTCAGCATGTCAACACCGGTAAATCTGATGATATTGCCTTTTATCTCTTTAATTTTGATTGTGGAAATGCCAATCGGATTTGGCCTATTCGGGGCATGGGTTGAGAACAATCCCTTTATCGGACCGTTTCCCCTAAAAGGGACTCTTTGCTTGAATCCTTCTGATTTGTGAAAATGGAATAATACCATGTATTCTTCACCGGCTTTCATGCTGGACATGCTTTCCAGATACTTTTCATTGATGATAATTTCAGCTTCAACATCTCCAGATTCTCTAGTGGACTTAGGCATATTCTCAACATCCTCGTAGGGGGACTTAATGTAGCCAACAGGTTTAAAAATTATTTCTTCATCCATAAAATCATCTCCTAAATGTGATACTATTTGCCTGCAATATCTTTTATCACTTCACCTGCAATTGTAAGTCCGGCTACAGACGGCACGAATGAAACGCTTCCTTTCACCTTGAATTTCAGGTCCTTATTTATCGGATGGTCATTTGTGTTGATGGCATGTTCCTGTGAATATACGACCTTACATTTCTTGATATTTCTCTTTCTGAGGTCCTTTTTCATTATTTTGGCGAGAGGGCAAACTGAGGTTTCATAAATGTCCGCCACTTCAAACATTGTCGGGTCCAACTTGTTACCGGTTCCCATTGAAGAGATGACCGGAACGCCAAGTTCGTCGCATTTGCAGATAATTGCAATCTTTGCCATTATCGTATCCACGCAGTCAACGGCATAGGACAAATCCTTGGTAATGATGTCTATTTCACAATCGGCCATGTAGAATTCCTTATATGTTTCAACATTCGCATCAGGATTGATTTTAAGGATTCTTTCAGCCATCACGTCAACTTTATGCCTGCCGATTGTATCAACGGTTGCAATCAGCTGTCTGTTGATGTTGCTTTCGTCCACCTTGTCAAAGTCGATTAAAACAAAATTCCCTATTCCGCTTCTTGCAAGTCCTTCGCAAACAAAAGAGCCAACGCCGCCAAGTCCGAAAACGGCAACCTTTGCATCGCTCAACTTTTCCATTCCATCATTTCCAATTAACATTTCTGTTCTTGAAAACTTCTCATCCATCTCATTTCACCAAAAAATATAATTTAATTTACAATATAACTATTGATTAGATAACATAAAAATTTATCCAATAGTGATTTTTCATGATTATAGATACTCATTGCCACATTTACAAAAGCGAAATGGAAAATGCAGAAGAAATCATAAAAGAAGCTGCAAAAAGGGATATTCACATGATTGTGAACGGGACAGACCCTCCTAGCAACTTGGAAGTATTGGAGCTGGCTGAAAAATATGAAAATGTCCATGCCGCTTTAGGGTATCTCTATTCATTTGCAGATGATGCAACCGATGAGGATATCTCTTTATTGGACGAGCAGCTCAAGAATGAAAATGTTGTTGCAGTGGGAGAGATTGGCCTTGACTATTATCACACAAAGGACAACAAAGACTGCCAGATTGAACTGTTTGAAAATATGCTCGGCCTTGCTGAAAAACACGACCTGCCGGTGATAGTCCATTCAAGAAAGGCAATGCAGGACACCTATGACATATTGAAAAGGCATGATGTGGCAGGATCCATGCATTGCTATCTTGGTTCTGCCGAAATGGCGCAGCAGTTCATCAAATTGGGCTTTTTTATTGGAATTGCAGGACCGGTTACTCACAAAAACAACAAGAAAACAATAAAAACGGCAAAAAGCATTGATGTTAATCATATTCTTGTTGAAACCGATTCCCCTTATTTAGCTCCCGAAGAGAAAAGGGGGCAAAAAAACACGTCACTCAACATTGGGTATATTATACAAAAATTGTCACATGAATTGGACATGAAAGAAGATGAAGTCATCGAAACAACGACTCGAAACGCAAAAAGATTATTCCGTTTATAGTTTGGTATACGAACTGTTTTATAAGTTTTAAACGAACAGTTCGTATTTTTTTCATTTCTTGTTTTTATTCTTGTTTATTTTTTTTAAATAAATATTGAACAAATAAGCTTTTTTTCATTTCAGTTAGATTTATTAACTTAGAAAATATTAAATATGATTATATATTGGGGGATAGTACAAATGAGCGAACAAAAACCTATACAAATTTTCTCTAATGTCGATGACAGCATAGGGGTAAACGTAATCAAAAGTCCAGTAAAACTTACAATTTTGGAAATGCTTAGAGACCGTGATATGGAATTTGATGAAATAGTCAGTAACACAGGAAAATCAAAGTCCACAGTTTCAGTCCACCTTAAAAGCTTAAGAGAAAAAGGAATTATATCATACAGAGTTCACCCTGTTGACAACAGAAAGAAAATATTTTTCCTGAATTCAAAATACATTGGTTCAGTTGAACTGTCCGAGCCAAAGCAAATTGAAGAAACCCAATCCAATTACTTAATTAAAAACATTGTCGATGAGGATGCCGAATTTTCCACATTGCTGTTCCACACATTAAAAGCAATGCTTATTCAGGAAGGAATAAATATAGATCCAATCATGCAATCAACAGGTAACAGCATAGGCAAATCTATTTTTGAAAAGTTATATGATGATGATTTGGATATTTTCATGAATAATATTGCCGAATTCTGGCAAAGAAAAGGTTTAGGCAGACTCACTTTTGACGTTGGTCAAATAATCAAGATAACAACTTACGATTGTTTTGAATGTGAGTTGCTTCCAAAAACAGGAAAACCAGCATGCTTTTTGGACACTGGCATATTTGAAGGTCTATTTACAGAATTTTTCAATCTCCCTGTAAGTGTTATTGAAACACAATGTTATACAATGGGAGACGAAAAATGCGTATTTGAAATTGAGCCTTTAGCAATTAAAAACTACTAGTCATCCTTGAATTTGATGATTGTAGTTGTAAGGTAAGGTTTTTCATTAGAAAATCCTTCAATTACTTTTTCATTTTCGCGTGTGCAGTTTTGCACTGAATAGATATCTTTAGGTCTTTCTTTTTCTTCTATTATCTGTTCCAATTGTGAAGTGTTTCTGGAAGCTTTCATCAAAACTACAGAATCACTGTATTCAAGAATTTGTTCTAACCTATCGTCAATTTTAGGAACAACAGTCAATACATCGTTTTGTTCAACCAATGCCTCGTTTCTGGCAGCGGCACATGCAGTAAATGAAGTGATTCCAGGAACGGTTTCAATTTCATATTTTCCTTTTAATTTCTTTTGAAGATATGAATATGTACTGAATACGGACGGATCGCCGAGTGTGATGAATGCAACGTCTCTTCCGCTGTCAAGGTATTGTGCAATCATTTCTGAAGCGCTTGTCCATATTTTTTCAAGTTCCTCTTTATCTTCTATCATTGGAAAAATAGGAGTAACAAGCATTAATCTTTTGTAATCTTTTCTTTCTTCAAGTACTGGCCTTACAATTGATAATGCAATACTTTCTTTTTCTTTAGCTGATTTTGGTGTAAATACGACCGGAACGGTTTTTAATATTCTTGCCGCTTTCAATGTCAGTAATTCAGTATCTCCAGGTCCAACACCAATTCCGTATAATTTTCCTTTTTCCGCCATAATATCACGTATAATAACAATAATTAAATTTGAATATTTATTTTCAAATGCTCTTCCTATAATTTATTTATATTATACTAACTAATATATTTTTAATGTCAAATTCGATGTTTTGCCCAAATTGCGGCATGTTAAAAAGTAATTGTACTTGTGGAAATTCAAGTAATGAGAAGTCAAAAGGCCCTACTAATTTATTTAGTTTTCAAAAGAAGGTTACACACTCTATTTTGGATGATGAAATCCCTGAAGTCTATTCAATCGACAATCATAAATTGGATGAGGGCACAGTTGCATATCTAAAAGAGATTTACCCTCATATTGATGATGAGATAATAGAAAATTTTCCATTTGAAGAGCCTAGATTCGGTCAGCTGGACATAATTCAAAATATAAATGATGCGATTCGTCAAGGTTATAAATACATTATTTTGGAGGCAGGTACCGGTACAGGAAAGTCCGCCATTGCCACAACACTTGCGAAAATGTATGAATCCGCATATATATTGACAATGACCAAACAGTTACAGTCACAGTATTCAGATGAGTTCGAGTTCCCGTTAGTTAAGGGAAGGGGAAACTTCGCATGCCTTAACAGCAATCTGGAAATGACCTGTGATATGGGTACATGTAAAACCACTACAACTTCAAGCAATTTCTTCTGTCCTTATGGGATTGCTAAAAATCCTTCTTTGGACTCTGAACTGGCTTTTGAAGATTCATTTGGTGGGGCTATTTTTTATCAATCCCCAAATCACTGTCACTATTGGAACCAGAAGGCCAATGCAATAAACTCTCCAATAACTCTGATGAATTATGATTATGCAATAGTGGAGCTGAATTATGTAAAGCACTTTGCCCCACGTTCACTGCTGATTTTGGATGAGGCCCACAACATTGAAAATAAGCTGATGGCAACAATGGAGGTTGCATTATATAATAGGGTTCTTGAAAAAGACATCAGCAAGGTAATTTCTCCGCAAACAATAAAAGATGGTGACATTAAAGATTGGATAATGGAAATTGAAGCTATTAGGGAAAGCTATGAAGAAATTGATTTAAAAGATGTCAAGAAGAATAAGGCGGACAGAATCAGGTCAACAATATCCAGACTGAAAACCCTTGCAAATAACCTGGAAAAAGAACCTAAAAACTGGGTCATCGATGCGGAGGAAAGCGGAGTTGTCTTCAAGCCGTTAAGGGTTCACCATTATGCGAAAAACAATCTGTTGAAATATGGTGATGTGGTTATCTTTATGAGTGCTACAATCCTTTCCCACAAGATGTTTTCCAAATGGTTGGGATTAAATCCTAATGAGGTATATCATATTAAGGTTGACAGTCCATTCACAAAAGAGAAAAGGCCTATTATTCTTAATCTGGCAGGTAAGATGTCAGCCAACAGAATCAAGAACACTGCTCCAAAAACAATCCCTATACTTCAGGAAATCCTTAAAAAGCATGAGGGCGATAAGGGATTGATTCACACTCACAGTTATAAATGTCAGCAGTATATCCTTAATAACCTGTATAATTCAAGATTAATTTCACACACTTCAAAAAACAGGGAGCAGATATTGAATTTCTTTGAAAAAGATGAAAATCCATTGGTGCTGGTTTCCCCGTCAATGAGTGAGGGTGTGGACTTGCCTTATGATAAATGTAGGTTCCAGATTATCTATAAGATGCCATTCCCATATCTTGGAGACAAACAGGTTAATATGAGGATGAAAAGGGATAAAAAATGGTATGCATATAAGACTGTAATGACTCTAATGCAGGCGTATGGTCGTGGTATGAGGGCAGAGGACGATTCTTGCTACACATACATTATTGACAGTGACATTAACATGTTATTCAAAAGTCCAATGTATAGATCACTGATTCCGGACTTTTTCAAGGAAGCGGTGGTACGGGTAAAAAATTAGGCGGACCTGGAGGGATTTGAACCCCCGACCTCAGGATCCGAAGTCCTGCGTCATTCCTGACTAGACCACAGGCCCTAAAAATTAATAATAAAAATTATTTTTTAATTTTATCTTCGCTATCAACAGAAATTATAGGCATTTCATCAATGTCTTCAACTTCAGCAAAAATATCATCAATGGATTCTCCTTCACGAACGACCTGTTCGTATTCCATTTCTTCAATCTCGTCAGCTGTTAGACCTTTTTTCTCTTTAGGTTTTTCACGAGCTGGAGGGATTTTATCCAATTCCTCTTGAGTTGGTGGTGCTGGTTTTTTAGGGGTGGAAGGTTTTTTAAATTTATTTTTTAATTCTTTAAGATTAAATTCACCAATTTTGTAAGATTCCTTGTCCAATGGAATGTTACTTTTTGGGATAACTTTCTCTTTTGGTTCTTCTTTTTTAGTAATAGGTTCGTCGCTTTCAACTGAATCTATACTATTTGAGAGACTTTCCAGGGGATTCTTAAATCCGATGATTTTGTAAAGTCCGTAAATTAATAACAATAAACCAAATATTAAAAAAATCACTGAAATGAAGTTTGTTTCACCGGAAACAACATTATCTATAACTCTGTCACTACGTGATGAAAAAATTGTAGCTGAGATGGCAATCAAAATCAATCCTATAATTGTACTGACAATTGCTAGAATAGGGGTTCTTCCGATTTTAGCATGAACTATATTGTCAAAACTTTCGCTCATGTCAGATGTGAAATCGTCAAAAAACTCTTCATTTTCAGTTGCATCTTCTACATCAATTTCTTCTTTTGGGGTTTTGATTATGAAATCTTCATTAATATTATTTTCTTCTAAATTAACAGCATTGTCATCATCACTAGGATGATAGATGAATTCATCATCAATTTCTAAATCTTCATATTCGTCTTTATCTTCGTTAAGATAGTTGATTAACTCTAAATCTTCTTCAATTTCCTCTTCGATAACTTCGTTATCGTTGATGTTGTCAATCATGTCTTTCAGATTAGAAATTCTATGCTCTTTTTCTTTAGAATCTTTCATGAACAACCCTCAGTCGTATTCTCTCCAAGTATGTTTGCACTCAGTACAAGTAAAGAAACGTGTAGGTGCTTCATCAGCACTACGAGTTTGTTTTAATTCATAATAAGCTTTATCATTTCCACATTCCGGACAGGTTTCGGTTGTTGTTGGGCGTACATCAACATCTTCGCCTAATACTTTAACAGTTTCTTTAGCTTCAACTTTTTTTGAAACTGCATATTCATCGTTATCAGACAATTCGTTTGAATATCCGCAACTGTTACATTTTAAAACTCCATCATTTGGAAGCATCATTGCTCCACATTCGGGACAAAATTCCATTTAACTCTCCTCTATATAATAATTTTTACAAATATATATTCAATAAATCTTTTTTTCAACTTATTTAAATATATATCATTATAAGTCATTTTTTGCTACTTTTAAGCAATCTTTAATTATTTCTTCATGGTCGAAGGCAATTTCAATTTCATCCAAACTTTCAGCTGAAAAAATTGCAATATCTTTGGCATCACTATCTGCCTTCATATTATTCATATCTCCTTTGGCAGCGAATGCTACTGTGACTGTGTGTCCTCGTGGGTCTCTATCAGGTTTGGAATAAACGTTGACTAGGCTTTTAAGTTCAACATCTATGCTGGTTTCTTCTTTGGCTTCCCGTATTGCTGCAGTTTCTACACTTTCACCATATTCCACAAATCCTCCAGGTAATGCCCAACAGTCTTTATAAGGATCATTTTTTCTTTTAATTAGAATAAAGTTAAAATCATCATCAAAAATAAAGATGTCCGCAGTTAATGAAGGAATCTTGTAATTTGCCATCAAATCACATTAAAAAAATAATAGTGAAGCTATAAAGCTTCGTCGATAAGTTTTTTAAAATCAGCACTTTCTTCTTGGAGTTTTTCTGCTGCTTTTTTCAATACAATTCTTGGTCTTTTTCCTCTTTTGGTTTTAATTGTCATTTCAGGTTTTCCGGTAAGAGGGTGATCAATATTGTAAACAGCATATTCCACGTCAGGGTCTTGCATTAAGATATGTCTTAAAGCATTACAGACACCGTGACTTTCATCTTTTACAATAAATGTTAATTCTAAAGTTTTATCTTCAATAATTTCAATATTTTCCATTTTATCAACCTTAATTAATCATTAACGTAGTTTTTAGAAACTTTACGTTTTTCTTTTTTATTACAAGTATTACATTGAAGTTCATTATCTTTTGAGGTTGTGTGCATGAAATCTCTGCATCTGGTGCACATTGCTTTAAGTACTCCGCAATCGTCATCCACTGTGCCTAAATCAACATTATCTCCAGTAATTTTAACAACTTTAGCTTGTATGATGTCTCCTATTCTAAAAGCGTCTGATAATTTTTCGAGATAATCCTTTTTAGCTTGAGAGATGTGGATTGCACCCATATATGGCAGTGCCAATGGTCTTGCATTGTCTTTCATGCATTCGATTTTTACATTAGCTCTTTGAGGTTTGATGTCAGTAATTTGACCATATATGATATCTCCTACTTTCAGGAGTGCCGGTTTGGCAGTACCCTCAACAGAAATAACCTTCATTTTTTGATTAATTTTAACATTACCAAGTACAGATGATTTGATATCTCCATTATCATCATAAGTACCGTCTCCTGGGAGATATTGCTCAATTATTCCTAATTTATCTCCAGGCATTACTATTTTTTCCTCTTTCATATCCATATTAAAATCACCAAAACAAAGATTTTATAAAAATTTCTTTAATATAATAATTTTATTTATATTCATATTTAAAACTATTTATAACGTTCATGGAACAAAATTTCATCCAATTGATAATTTTCCCACTCTCTCTTGTTCAATACAATCTCCAGTTCTTGAGGTGTCAGGAGTGGTTTTTTATACATTTGAGAATCATCAATAGCTATTCTTGGACAAGCGCTCACAACAAATGCTTCCAACTCAAAATAAGGTAATAGTATATCTGGATTTATATTGTCCGCTAAAATGATATATGCTTCCATGCCATTGTCTTCAAGGGTCTTTTTCAGTTGTCTTGCCAGCGCCATCCTGTATTGGCCTTCTTTTGAGGAGACTATTATTCCCCATTTTTTAGCGGATTTTGCTTTTGTTATTCTTGCAAAGCGTATTCTTAAGATTCTATCAGCATATTCGTCCATACTTCTGATTTCGCTGTTGTATGGATCAAGCGCCAGGACAGGAACGTTTGAGAATAGTCTTATGCCCAGAGGGTGGAAGTTTCCGCTGCCTATAAAAAGGATTACTTCAACGTCCAAATCCTTGATGGAAGAGAAGTTGCATCCCAAAACCTGTCCCTTTCTGGTTGACGGTGAAGATCCGAGAATAACCTCTTTCCCATTGTCCTCAAGAAAATCCTTTGTTTCATTTAAAAGATGCAGGTGTTGTGTGGTTGTGACCAGCCCTATTCTTGAATAGCCCTTTATTTCATCCAAACATTTTTCAAGGTCTTTTTTAATGTCAATATTTGAAAAGGCCTCAATAAAAAGGGTCGGAATCTCATATTTCAGCGGAAGCGGGGTGTGACCATAATGGACGATAAGGTCAACTGACCCTTTCATTTTCCAGTCACTCACATCACAGGCACCAAAACATGGATCTCCGGAAATAATCACTGTTGCATCAGTTTCATCCTCAATTTGGCGAGCTATTTTAATGGCTTGCATCTTCAAGCCTTCAGGAAACTGAAGCCCAACTATCTGTGCGTCTTTTGAGTTTATCTTACGGATTACCCTGTCCAAATCCATATCATACATTGACATTTTAATCTTCAATTGTGCTTTCGATAACCACTTTGCCGTCAATGACGTCCAGTTTTACTATAGATAAAACATCAACGCCGGTTTCCTTTTTGACGATTTCCTTACCTTCGCCTTTATCGATGATAGCCACTACGGATTTCAAGTCCAGACCCATATCTTTCAGTGTTTTAATCAATGCGACTAAGGTTCCTCCGGTACTTACAACGTCGTCAATTAGTAAAATTTTTTCGCCTTCGTGCAAATCATTCACATAAAGGTTTGATGAACCGTAGCCTGTTTTCTGATACACTTCTGTTTCTCCAGGAAGGCCGTATTGCCTTTTACGTATTACGACGAAAGGAATGTCTGTTGCAAGGGAGAGTGCAGTTGCTAAGTGAATTCCCATTGCTTCAACAGCAACGATTTTATCAATATCCAAGTCAGCGTATTTATGAACAGCCAATGCCAGTTCTCTAAGCATTAACGGGTCCATTGCTGGAACACCATCACTTATAGGGTTTACAAAATAGTTATATTCGCCTTTTTTCACAATTGGGGATGCTTCTAATGATTTGATTACTTCTTCTAACATAGTCTCACACAAAAATTTAAAACTTGTTAATTATAAATATATTTTATTATAATTATATAAGTTTTCTAAAATCAATTATTTTAAGTGATTAATATGCTCGGAAATTTAGGAGAAAATCTTACTAATACCATGAAAAAATTAGTAGGAATGTCAGTAATCGATAAAAAGACAATCAAGGAAGTTGTTAAAGATATTCAACGTGCATTAATCCAATCCGACGTTAATATTAAATTAGTTTTAGATTTATCTAAAAAAATTGAATCAAGGGCTCTTGATGAGGAACCTCCAAAAGGAATCACTCCAAGGGAACATGTCATAACCATCATTTATGAGGAAATGGTAAATCTTTTAGGCAGCGAAGCCGCCGGACTGGATATCAATGAAAGGCCATATAAAATTTTATTCCTGGGTCTTCAGGGTAGTGGTAAAACCACCACAATCGGTAAGTTATGCAGATACCTTCAGAAAAAAGGTTTCAATCCTGCTGTTGTTTGTACAGACACATGGAGGCCTGCGGCTTACGAACAGTTAAGGCAATTGACTGAAGAGATGGATGTTCCTCTATACGGTGATCCTGACAATAAGGATGCGCTTGACCTTGCGCAAAAAGGTTTGCAGGAATTCAAAAACAGGAAAGTTATCATTTTCGATACTGCAGGTAGACACAAGCAGGAAGAAGACCTTATTGCAGAGATGGACGAACTGGACAATATCATCAATCCAAATGAAGCTATTCTTGTCATTGACGGAACCATCGGTCAGCAAGCGGGCGAACAGGCCAAAGCGTTTTCACAGGCAACCGATATCGGTTCAATCATCATTACAAAATTGGACGGTTCAGCTAAAGGAGGGGGTGCGATGTCAGCTGTTGCAGAAACAGGCGCTCCAATCAAGTTCATCGGTACCGGTGAGAGGATTGACGACTTTGAGCTGTTTGATCCTGAAAGGTTTATTTCCAGATTGCTTGGAATGGGGGATATCAAATCCCTTATAGAAAAGGCTGAAGAAAACATTGATGAGGACATTGCAGAAAAAACCATGAACAACATGCTGACAGGTAAGTTCACACTGATGGATATGAAAAACCAGTTTGACATGATGAACAAGATGGGACCGATGCAGCAAGTGCTCAACATGATTCCTGGTATGGGAAATAAGATTTCAAAAGAAGCATCCAAGATGACAGAAGACAAGATTGATACCTATAAAATCATGATGTCTTCCATGACCGAAGAAGAAATGTTAAATCCTAAAATCATTAAGCAATCACGCATTCGCAGAATTGCTCGCGGTGCGGGGGTACAGGAAAGCGAAGTTAAGGAACTTCTAAAATACTATAACAATACCAAAAAGACAATGAAAGGAATAGGAAAACGTGGTGGCCGTTTAGGTGGCGGTGCAATGAACCGTATGATGGGCCAATTCATGAATAGATAAAATGTACGAGTTAGCTAAAAAAATTTTAGAAGAGACTGATGGAAAAATCTGCAAAAATTGTTTGGGACGTAAATTATCAAAGACAATAGAAGGCACCAACAACATTGAAAGAGCAGATAAGGTATGTGAAGGGCTTGACATAGATTTGGACGACGTTGACTGCGTTGTCTGTGATAATCTATTCGACAAGCTTGATGATGATTTATACAAAAAGATTGATGATAAGATAAACCAATTGGGAATTGAGTTCGACACATTCCTGGTGGGCTCCAAAATCGACAAGGACATTCAAAAAAGAGATGAGGAGTTATCTGAAAAATTTAATTTAAGCGTTGAAACCATCAAAAAGGAAGTCAACAGGCTTATAGGTCTTGGAATTTGGGAGAGATATGACAAGGAAGCCGAATTCGAATCCCAGGATATTGTCTTTAACATTGATCTGGTCAATGAGCCAAAAGTCAGAATCCAAATCAATCCATTGTATATTGAAGGAAAATACAATAAGCTTAAACGTGGAATTCCCCAAACAAAATGGCCATGTACCAAATGTAAGGGAAGAGGCTGTGAGGAGTGCAATTACACTGGAAAACAGTATCCCGAATCTGTAGAAGAGTTAATTTCTGAGCATTTTTTAAAATTAACAAAAGGTAAAGAAGCCAAATTCCATGGTGCGGGTCGAGAAGACATTGATGTGTTGATGCTGGGTTCAGGAAGGCCGTTTGTTCTTGAAATCAAGGAACCGAAAATCAGAAATCTTGATTTGGCTAAACTGGAAGAGGAAATTAATAAAATAAATGAAGGCAAAACTTCCTATCATAATTTACACCTTTGCGAGAGGAGACGTAAGGCAGAAATCAAACAGTCTTCTCCAGACACATATAAAGTTTATCAAGCCTCTGTAAAATGTGATAAGGCATTCGATAAGGATAAATTGGAGGAATTGACAAAATTGGATGAAATTCACCAACAAACACCTTTAAGGGTGCTTAGAAGACGTGCAGATAAGGTGCGCATCAAGCATGTGCTGGACTTATCTTATGAAATAGTTGATGATACACATTTCACAATGATCATTAAAACGGAAGGCGGATTATACATTAAAGAATTAATTTCAGGCGATGAAGGCAGAAGTCATCCTAATGTTGGAGAAATATTGGGAGTTAATGCTGTATGTGAACAGCTGGACGTAATTGAAGTAAGCGAGAAGTAGATATTATGGCAGATGAATTTACACATTTAACAGAAAACGGCGTACATATGGTTGAAGTTGGCGGCAAGCCAGACCAGAAAAGAAGAGCTATTGCCAGTGGCAGTATCTTTTTGGATGAAAATACAATAAACCTAATTCAAAATGAAGAAATTAAAAAAGGAAATGTTTTAACAACCGCTCAAATTGCAGGAATTCAGGCCGTTAAAAATACTTCTTCAATAATTCCGCTTTGCCATCCATTGGCATTGACTGGAATAGAGCTTGATTTTGAAGTTAAATCCAATGAGATTATAGCCAGATGTGCTGTAAATACTTTAGGCAAAACTGGTGTGGAGATGGAGGCTATAACCGGTGTTAGTGTTGCTCTTTTAACCGTATGGGATATGGTAAAGGCTGTTGAGAAAGATGAAGATGGTCAATATCCTGACACAAGAATCAGTGACATTAAAGTTATCAAAAAAGAAAAAATTTAAACTTTATATATGATGAGGAAAATAATTATATTCAGTTATTTTATATTAATTAATTTTATAGGAGATTACTTATGGCGAAAAAAAATGATAAGATTTCTATGCCTCAAACCGGTGCAGGTTTAGTTAGATACTTTGATGAAGAAAGTTTAGGTCCTAAACTCGCTCCTGAGCATGTATTAATAGCTACTATAATTTTAGCTATATTCTGTTTTGTTTTAAGATATTCAGCTTAAAAATATTGTTTTTTAAAAAACAATACTCTTTTTTTTATTATGATATTATGTTGACTAAAAGAATTATTCCTTGTCTAGATTGTGATTTGCAGGTTCCAGAAGGTAGAGTTGTTAAGGGTGTCGAATTTAAGGAAATAAAATATGCGGGTAACCCTGTAGACCTTGCAACAAGATATTATGAGGAAGGAGCAGACGAAGTTGTTGTATTGGACATCACTGCATCACATGAACGCCGTGCAACAATGGCAGATGTTATTGACAGACTCACAGAAAACGTTTTTATGCCGATATGTGTAGGTGGAGGAATAAGAAAGGTCGACGATTACATTAAAATGCTTAGGGCAGGCGCTGATAAATGCTCAACAAATACTGCGGCCATCAAGAATCCTCAATTGTTGACAGATGCTTCAAAAGTTGTAGGATCCCAGGCGGTGGTAATCGGAATCGATGCAAAAAGAAGATATGTTGACCATCCAGACGATGCTCCGGATAAAACTGTCATTGAAACTGAAAAGGGTTACTGCTGGTTTGATACAAGCATTTACGGAGGACGTGAATTCACTGGTATTGACGCAATCCAATGGGCAGTGGAATGTCAGGAACGTGGAGCGGGAGAGATATTGCTTACAAGTATGGATGGAGATGGAACCCAAAACGGATATGACATTGAACTGAACAAGACAATCAATGATGCGGTTGACATTCCGGTTATAGCAAGCGGCGGTGTTGGAGAACCGAAACACATTCTTGAAGTGTTTGAAAAGACTGACGTTTCAGCAGCTCTTGCAGCAAGCATATTTCATTTTAACCAATATTCAATAGGTACCGTAAAGGAATACCTCAAAGAGAATAATGTGGCTGTCCGCTTATGATTATCAAAACACCTATTGACTTGGAACTGACACAATTGTCAGGTCAGACTTCACAGCCTCCTTGGATGGAAGTCGACGGTACTTTTTCTAATGTTGTCAATGTTGATGGCAAACCTGTAATTTTCAATGTAAGGCAATCAGGCGAATTTTTTGATTTTGATTTTGAAGGGGACATCTCTCAGGATGAAGCCGTTTCAAAATTAAGCTATATTTTTGACTTGGATTTTGATTTGGATAATTTTTATAAATATTTGGGCAATCACGCCGAGCTTTCCGAGATGTCCAAATTCTGCAATGGCTTGAGACTCTTTTTGGCACCTGATCCTTTTGAGTGCATTATCTCATCAATATGCTCTGCTAACAATTCCATTAAAAGGTGGACAAAATCAATTTCCCAGATAAAGCAGAATTGGGGAAATCAACATGGGGATTACTATACATTTCCTCAAAGCAACGATTTATTAAATGTGTACTTGGACGATGAAGAGGAATCTGATTTGTCAGATATTTCAGATATTGAAAGCTGTACTAATAATCTTAAAAATTGCGGCGTGGGATATAGAGCACCATACATGAGAAAGGCAAGCGAGCTTTTTACAGATGAAATGGACCTTCACGACATTTCAAAAATGAGCTATGATGAAGCTTTTGAAAGCATATTGAAGGTTCCTGGTGTAGGTCCGAAAGTTGCCGACTGCATTTTGTTATACGGATTTAACTTCAGGGAAGCATTTCCTTCAGATGTTTGGATAAAAAGAATTGTTTCTCACCTGTATTTTGATGGAAAAGACATTAGTGTTGCCAAAGTCCGTGAATTCGGAATGGAGGAGTTTGGCAAAAATGCGGGTTATGTGCAGCTTTATTTATTCCATTATGCTAGAAAATCCGGTTTGATGTCAAAATTGAAATAATTTGAAAAGAATTATATTATATGACTTTAATATAATCATTTAATGGAACAGAAAAATTTAATTTTATTGATTTGTACGGTATTATCATTCTTTACAGTATTCGCCGTTAATGCGGTAACCATTGTCATTCCGTCCATCGCAACTGAATTCGGAATGAGCAATATCATTCAAAACTGGGTTACCATTATCTTTTTGTTGGTTGTGGCTGTACTGTCGGTTCCAGCAGGCCAAATTTCAGGAAAATATGGTCTTAAAAAAGTTACAATCATAAGCATTGTTTTGTTTATCATAATTTCAATTGCCAATGTGCTTGTCACTTCACAGGAACAGTTCCTTTTATGCAGACTTATTTTAGGAATTTCCCTGTCTTTTATTAATGTAACATCCATGGCAATGATTGTTAATGCCTTCCCGCCTGAAGAGCGCGGAAAGGCGCTGGGAATAAATATCACCGGAGTATATGTGGGATTGTCATTGTCTCCGGTTATTGGCGGAATTCTGAATTATAATTTAGGGTGGAGATCAGTAGTGCTCTTTGGAGTGCCGTTCCTTTTTGCAATTCTTGCATTGCTTTTAACTAGAATCAATGAGGAATGGAGTTCCTTTGAAAACATGCCTCTGGACATAAAGGGATCATTTGCATATGGAATTGGAATAGTGCTCTTTATGTATGGATTCACTATTCTAAACACTCAAATGGGAATAGTGTTGACAGTTCTTGGATTGATAATTCTTGTAGTATTCGGTTTGATTGAACTGAAACAGGAATATCCAGTCTTTGACATAAGGTTTTTCAAAAACCATAAATTTCTATCAGCCAATTTCGCATCACTGTGCGCTTATTTGGCTACTTATGCAGTAACAACAATCCTTAACTATCACCTGCAATATATTAAAGGGTTTGATTCACAGACTGCAGGTATGATATTGCTTGTCGCTCCGTTGTGTCAAGTGGTTTTAGCGCCGATTGCAGGCAGATTGTCAGACAAGTTCGTTCCGCAAATCCTGGCAGCTATCGGAATGGCACTGGGAACAGTTTCACTGTTTCTGTTCTCATCTTTAGATGCTGCAACTCCAATGGTATTTTTAATTGTTTCAATGATTATTTACGGTATTGGTTTCGGGCTGTTCTCTCCTCCGAACACAAATGTCATCATGGGTTCAGTTCCTGCGAAAGACACCTCAGTTGCATCAGCGGCGGTTGCAACAATGCGTACGGTAGGCCAGGCAATGAGTATGGGCATATTGACACTTGTATTTGCATTCGTAATGGGTGATGTTCCAATAATTGCACAGTATTATCCATTATTGATTAGCAGCTGTCAAATAACATGCATTATCTGTGTGGTGTTATGTATAGCATCTGTATTTGCTTCATTTGTTGGAATCAAATCAAAAAGTTAGCAAACAATTATAATTAATTTAATTCGTCCAATAACTCAAATATTCTCTTTGCTCTTTGGTGGCATTTATTATACATTTTGATAGGATATTGCATGTTCATAATATTTGTACCAATCGAATTGTTCACTGTCAGACATTAGCATTCCACCAAAAGAATATATTCGTTCATTGTTTTAGGGTATTTATCAATAATTTTATCGATTAAAACATCTTCTTTTTCGAGCAATGATTTTTCATCGGATTCTGGTGTATGGATTACTATTTCAAGTATTTTTTCATTAGGGTCGGTTTCTTTCATGAAATCAAAAGAAATTTCACTGATGATGATTTCGTTAGAAATAGTGTCAGCTAATTCACAAACCATTTTTTCTAATTCTTTATCTTTTTCGATGAATTCTTTAATTTCATTCAGATTATTTGATGGAAAATCATAATGTTTTTTTAGAAAATCTTTAAGATCATTATCATTGGCCATAAATATCGATCCTGAACTTGCATTTTCCTGCGAAATCTGCATTTCTAGCCTTTGTGTGAAATTTTGTCTCATATAATAACCTCCGGATATTAATTTAAACTTAAATTAAAATATGTATTGGGGGTTATTTATATTTTTAGTTTAATTTTAAGTCAATTTTACTAAATAAAAGCAATTTGGTGTAAAAATAAAAAAAGAAGTTGAAAGATAAGTGTTTATCTTTCTTCAACGGTCACTCTGTTCATTTTGTCTCCTTGTTGGATTGCGTTAACAACATCCTGACCTTTGATAACTTGTCCGAATACGGTGTGAACACCGTCTAAGTGTGGTTGAGGACAGTGGGTAATGAAGAATTGGCTTCCTCCGGTGTCTTTACCTGCGTGTGCCATTGATAATGCACCAGTACCGTGTTTGTGTGGGTTTCCTTCGGTTTCACATTTGATTGTGTATCCAGGTCCTCCGGTACCGTTTCCGATAGGGCAACCTCCTTGAATTACAAAGTTAGGAATAACTCTGTGGAAGGTTAAGCCGTCGTAAAAGCCTTCTTTGATTAATTTTTCAAAGTTAGCTACAGTTCCCGGTGCTTCATTTGGGAACAGTTCCAATTCGATATTTCCTTTATCAGTTTCGATAATAGCGACTTTCATATTTATCACCTAATTTTTAAATAATACTATTACTATAAATATTAATGATTAAATAGTTTATGGAGGCAAGATTATGAATACTCAAGAACTTATTAAAATTGAAGATGATTATTTCATTAACACTTTCACAAGACAACCAATAGTGCTCGATCACGGTGATGGTGTTAAGGTAACTGACATTGACGGAAAGGAATACTTGGACATGTTTTCAGGAATTGCAGTAAACTGTTTAGGTCACAACCACCCAAAACTCGTAAAAGCAATTCAGGACCAGGCAGAAAAGCTCATTCACATTTCAAGTATCTATTACAATGAACCAGCATTAGTCTATGCAAAAAAATTAATTGACAAAACCGACTTTGACAGAATATTTTATGCTAACAGTGGTGCTGAAGCAAATGAAGGCGCTATTAAGCTTGCTGTAAAATACACAGGAAAAAGCGAAATCATCTCAACCGTTGATTCATTCCACGGAAGAACCATCATGACCCTTGCAGCTACAGGTCATGAGGAATACCATGAGCCATTCAAGGCAGTAATGCCAAAAGGTTTCATCAACGTACCATACAATGACATTGACGCAATCAAAGAGGCAGTCACTGAAAACACTGCAGCTATCATTGTCGAGCCTGTACAAGGTGAAGGTGGAGTAAACATTCCTGATAAGGATTACCTAAAACAAATTGAAGAGCTCTGTCATGAAAAGGACATTGTTTTCATTGTTGATGAGGTACAAACAGGATTCGGAAGATGCGGAACATTGTTTGCACATGAACTTTTCGGAGTAAAACCTGACATAATGACTATGGCTAAAGGAATCGGTGGAGGTGTGCCAATGGGCGGAATCCTTGCAACCGAAAAGGTAGCCAGCGCATTTGTACCTGGAGATCACGGAACCACCTTTGGTGGAGGACCTTTAGTCTGTGCAGCAGCTAATGCAGTTTTAGATGTATTCGGTGAAGATAATATCTTAGATAATGTAAATGAAGTCGGCGAATACTTCGTCTCTGAACTTAAAAAATTAGATAAGGAAATCATTAAAGAAGTGCGCGGTGTAGGTTTAATGGTCGGTATCGAACTCACCAAACCTGGCGCAGAATATGTCGACAAATTCAGAGAAGCAGGTTTCCTTATTAACTGTACTGCCGGAAATGTATTAAGACTTGTTCCACCATTGATAATTACAAAAGAAGACATTGATAAATTCGTTAAAGCTGTAGATGAAATTTTATAGGGTGATAAAATGGGTATCCATACTGAATATTCATGTAGTGAATGCGGAATGAAGGTAGTTGACTCTTCAGATATCTTTTGGGTTGATGCAGAAAAGAAAATTCATGTGGATATGCAAACCGTTAGCTCATCCAGGAAAGCTACAGATTCCCTTGCTTCTGGAGGAATTTATAAGTATTATTGCTATAACTGCAATAATTACATTTATAATTTCCATATAACAAGAAAATCAAGATTCATAACAAAAGAAGAGATTATCCAATTGATTGAGAGTCTGGATGACAATCATAAGATAATAGACTTCGACAACAGGTTCCAAAACTGCATCCATTGCCGCCAGGAGATTCCACTAAGGCAGGAAAAATCATTCGCAATCGATGAAATGGGAGAGTTTTTCATTGACGACTCCCTTTACAGCGAAGACTTTGAAAACAAGAAATTCGATTTTTCCGGAAAATACTATGGATATTTCTGTCAGGACTGTGGAAAGCAAATCAATAAGTTCGTTATATTGGAAAATGATGCAAACTTGGATGATTCATTAATTAAAGAGATTTTACAAGATCATACCAATGATTTAACCGTTTACATTAATGATAGTTATTCAAATTGCCCTATTTGCGGAGATGAACTCCAGGTATTGGGCGAGTCTTCAATATGTCCGAAATGTAAGGTAGGGGTATTGCATATTGAAAGTCAACAGCTGATTGACTAGATATTCCAATTTTTCTTTTCCAATACTTTTTTTAGAGATGTTGAAATCTCTAACTCTTTTATTTTTTCTATATCTGCCCACATCCAGTCTGTGTGCTCATCGCTTATTTTTATTTGGCCATTAACGTTGTCCAGATACATCATGATTTGAACGGTTCTTTTGTGCATATAATCGTTTTGAATGGCTTCACAGAAGTCTCCAACATCAGCGTCAAGGTCTGTTTCCTCCTTGATTTCACGGACGAGTGCATCTGCGAAAAACTCTCCCTTTTCCACTTTTCCGCCCGGAAGCTCCCACATTTCAGGGTCGGTTCTGCTTTTGGGATGTCTTTTTACAATTAGAATTTCACCATTTTCGTTTTTGACTATTCCACGAACTGTTAATCCATAGGGTTTACTCATTTTAATCACTAATGTTAATTTAGTTATTTTGCTTTATATTTTAATCGGAAAAATCACTTCCTTCAATATTTTTAAATAGATTAAAGCAAATAACTATAAACATAATGTAACTTTTTAGGAGTTTTATTATGGATTTGAATATTAAAGTTAATGATAAAAACCACCTTGACATCGGTGGTGCAGATGCAGTAGACATTGCAGAAGAATTTGGAACTCCAACCTATGCGATTGACGAGAATAGGATTAGGGAAAATTACAATAAATTTTATTCAACTTTTTCTAAATACTATCCTGACTTCAAAGTGTTTTATGCATGTAAAGCAAATACCAACCTTGCAGTAATGAAAATCTTAGAGTCTGAAGGTTGCTGTATTGATGCGGTTTCACCTGGAGAGGTTTACACTTCAAGAATGCTCGGATTTTCAGGTGACAGGATATTGTTCACAGGTAACAACATCACAAACGAAGAATTGAAATTTGTCCACGACCAAGGTGCAGTACTCAACATCGATTCCGTTTCAGCACTCAAAAGATTGGCTAAAATGGTAGATCCTGAAGGACTGAAAATATCATTCAGGGTAAACCCTATGGTTGGTGCAGGTCACCACGACCACTGTATCACTGGTGGAGTAATGAGTAAATTCGGTATCATGGACAATGAGGCTGTTGAAGTCTATACAATGGCTAAAGACCTAGGATTCAATCCAATTGGTATGCATTCCCATATCGGTTCCGGAATCTTAGACCCAGAACCTTTCAAATTAGCAATCGAGTCCACAATGGATATTGCAGGTAAAGTGCACCAGGAAGCCGGAATTGACTTTGAATTCGTTGATTTCGGTGGAGGTGTAGGTGTTCCATACACTCCTGAAGAAAAACTTCTGGACTTGGATAAGTTTGCTGAAGTCAATGTAGGACTCTTCAAAGAAAAACTTGAAGAATTCGACATGGGCAATCCTACAATGTATTTGGAACCTGGAAGATACCTTGTTGCTGATGCAAGCGTACTTTTAGTTACCGTTAACAGCGTAAAACAAAGCTACAGAAAATTCATCGGTGTAGATGCAGGATTCCACACACTTTTAAGGCCGGCAATGTATGACTCATACCACCACATCGTTGATGCAAGCAAAATGGACGCTCCAATGACTCAGGAAGTCGACATTGCAGGTAACGTCTGTGAATCCGGGGACCTCTTTGCACGTGACAGACCAATGCCTGATGTGGAAGAAGGTGACGTCTTAGGTATATTGAATGCAGGAGCATACGGATTCACAATGTCTTCAAACTACAATTCAAGACCTCTTGCAGCAGAAGTATTGGTAACTGACGGCAAATGCGAAGTCGTACGTGAAAGACAAACCTTCGAAGACTTATACGCACAGCAAAGAATTCCACCACACCTTGAATAGGTTGATACTATGGTAGATTTAAAAGGATTAAAATTTTCAAAAATGCACGGAATAGGTAACGATTTCCCAATCATCGATGAATCAAAAGGGGAAGTCATACCTGAAGCGGACAAACCTGAAGCATGCAGAATATTATGCCACAGAAACTTCGGAGTAGGTGGAGATGGCGTATTGTTTGTAGAACCTTCTGAAGTTGCAGACATAGGATACAGAATGTTCAATCCTGACGGAAGCGAAGCTGAAATGTGCGGAAACGGTATAAGATGTTTCGGTGATTTCGTATACAGAAAAGGCATCTTAAAACAGGAAAAAATGACTGTAGAGACAAGGGCTGGAATAAAAACCATTGAAATCACATTGGAAAATGATGAACCTGTACTGTTCAAGGTAGATATGGGTCTGTCAACATTTAAAACTCCTGAAATTCCAATGACTTCCGATAAGGAAGAATTCTTGGATGGTGAGCTGGAAGTACTGGACACAACATTCAATGTAACTGCAATCAGTGTCGGAAACCCTCACGCAATCATCTTTGTCGATGACGTTGATGATGTAGACATTAACAAATACGGCCCTGCTATTGAAGCACATGAAGTTTTCCCTGAAAAGATCAATGTGCATTTCGTAGAGGTCATTTCCAAAAACGAAGGTAAAATGATTACCTGGGAAAGGGGTGCCGGCGTAACACTCGCATGCGGTACAGGCGCAACTTCCACAGCTATTTCTGGATACAAGCTAGGCTTATTTGATGATGAAATATTGCTTCACTTGCCTGGCGGTGACTTAAACTTTAATGTCTATGAAAAAGAAGATGCTCTTGGAGCCTTCATGAAAGGCCCTGCTGAGCTTGTTTTCGATGGAGAATTCTAATTCTCCCTTAATTATTTTTTCTAACAAAACCTGTAACCATCATTAGCAATGCGATTATTATAAGAAGTATTCCCAAATAGGAATATTTTGTTGTTATTGTAAGAAATACGACTGCAACGATTAAAAAGATAACTCCTATTATAATTGATCTCATTCCACTGTTCATGTTAATTTCACCTCTATATTTTATAAGCATTGATTAATGTTATGTCTTCAAAAAAGAAATGTTCCTTGGCTTTTATTTCGGCTATAAATCCTAATTCATCCAGTCTTGACAATGTCAAATCATTGTCTGAAAATGAAGACTGAATCATCTGCACAATTCCTCCATCATTTAAATGATTTCCCACTTCATTTAAAAATAAATCGATAACTTTCCTACCATCTAATCCACCGTCAAATGCATAATTTAAATTGCTGTCAATAACATCACCTTCTTCGGTAGGTAGATATGGAGTATTAAATAAAATCACGTCAAACTTTCTATTTTTAACAGGCTCGAACAGATTTCCAAATAAAATTTCAATGTTTTCAATATTGTTGGCCTCAAAGTTTTTGCGCGCAAGCTCGCATGCATCAAAGTTGATGTCTGTCACTGTAATCCTGTCGGTTAGCCTTGAGGCATACATCGCAACGATTCCTGATCCGGTTCCGATTTCCAAAACACTTTGCCCCTCTTTTATTTCAAGATTTTCAGCTAGCAGATAGCTATCTTCTGCGGGAATATAAACATTATCATCAGTATTCAATATAAAATCAGGCATAATATCTACTCATTTAAGATGGAATTCAACTCTTTAGATAAAAACAGTATCTCTTCGGGCTCAATCGCAATTACCCTTTTCTTTAGATATTCATTAATCTCTTCGGAGTCAATATTGTTGATTTTCTCTTTCATTTCTTTCTTATCGAGCTTGCAAATAATGTGTCTGGAGTCAATTAAAGCGTTTCGGATTTTTTTGTTTCTATGCTGGAACAAGGCTTTTGTAAAATTTGAATAAACTTTAAAGTCCCCTTGTGAAATCTTATTTTCCTTTGGTGTTAATTTCACAACTGAAGAATCGATTTTCGGTTTTGGTATGAAGCTTTCTGAGCTGACGTCAGTCATTGTTTCAACATTGCATTTAAAATAAAGCATTGCAGACAATCGGGAATAGTCCTTGCTGCCCACCGCACCGTTCATCCGTCTGGCAAATTCTTTCTGATACATCAGAATCGCCAAATCAAAATCATAGTTTAAAAATTTAAAGGTAATTGGTGATGAGATTTGATAAGGTAGGTTTGAGACAATCTTGTTGAATTTCGGGAAATCAACATTTAAGGCATCGTCATTTATTAACTCTACATTATCTATATTTTCGTCTTCAAGCCTTTGGCTTAATATTTTGGCTATATTGGAATCCTGTTCAATAGCTATTACTTTTCCAGCTCTTTTGGCAAGTTCAATAGTTAATGTGCCTATCCCAGTTCCTATTTCCAGTACAGTATCTTCTTTGCTGAGATTTGCGAAGTTGATTATCTGGTCTCTTTTATTCTTGTCAATCAAGTAATTCTGACCAAGATTTTTATTTAACTTAATCCCATACTGATTCAGGATATTTTTTGTTACTTTAGATAGGGATTGGGAAGGTTCACTATTCAAATTATCACTTTATCTTCTAGGTCTTCTTGGAGGTTGTGTAAATATGTAATATTTGTTTTTGCCTCTTCTGACTGTAGATGTGTCAAGTTCTTGTTTTACTCTATTAACAATCATTCCTGCAGGATCAGTCAATGTCGGAAGTCTTTTGGTAATGTCTTCAAAGTTTTCAAATGGTTTTTCTTCCCTTGCTTTGATTATGTCCCACATGTATTTTTTACCGATTCCTGGAATTAACTCCAAGCTGTGAAGCCTTGTGCTTACAGAATCTGCGGTATTGAAAAATTCAACAAATTTTTCTTCATTTGCTTCCACAATGTCTCGAATCGCATATTCCAATTCGATTCTGCTTGTTGCAGTTAAATTTTCAAAATCTAATTTTCCTAATACTCTATAGATTTTGTCTCTTTTTCCTTTTCCGATATATACGGTATCTTGGATTTCTAAATCTACACCGTTCTTAGGAGCTAATTCTAGTAAAGTGAATTGTTCTGTACCAATAGCTTGAGCAATAGCTTTTCCACCAAATTTGGACATGTCTGATTTGACATACCCTCTACTTAAATAATCAAGTATAACAGCATTTTCTTCTTTTTTTACTGCTGGTGCTCTCTCTTTTTTGTTATTATTCTTCATTGTATCACTTCACTATTGTTTTTGTTAAGTCAAAAATTTGACTATAATTCAAACTTATGGTTAGTTTTAATTTTTAAGTGTTATAAATATATCTAAAAAAAGGCGGCAATATTTCTATAAAAGTGACAGTCAGTTAAAAATAATAAAAAAAGGGAATAGTTAATTTAACTATTCGATAATATCATATTGTTCTAGAAGTTCAAGAATCTTTTCCATTTCTTCCTTGTCGACTTGTTTTGGTTCTTTTGCGAAAATCAATCTTAAGTCGTCTAAGTCTTCTGGAACTAAATCAACAATATGAACAGCGACTTTTGGTCTTAAGTCAAATTCATCTTGGAGTTTTTCAATGATTTCTTCTGCATCTTCAACAGAATATCTTTTGAATCTTGCAAGATGGTTTAAAGTAACATTCTGTTCATAATTTAATTCATTATCCTCAGAAAATTCTTCAATCACTTCTTTAACTTTAACACCTGGAATAGGTTCGCTTTCAATAACGTTTTTTCCAATCATAAAACTCAGTTTTGTAATTTTAAGTGGTCAGGTCTTACAATTAATTCTTTTGGTTTGTTTCCATCTTTTAAAGCAACTAAGTAAGCTTTACCTTTTTGTCCTACGATTTTACCGGTTTTACCGTGGAATCTAGGAGCAGGTTGACCTTTTTGAATACTTGGGTTAATAGTAATGTGAACTAAGTCTCCTTCTTCGAATTTTTGGAGTCTGTTAGTAATTGGGTTAGTTCTACCTGGTCTTTGTACTTTAGTCATTTTTTTTCTTGATCTACTTTTTAATCCTCTTGATCTTTGCATTATATAACCTCTAATCAGTTCTCGTCTGGGTATAAATCTATGTTATCAGCGACCTAGTATTAAAAAAGCCCATAAATACTAGTAACATAGAATGTGAAAATAACAATTACCATCAGTGATATGATAATATTATAATTTTAGTTTAATGGTATTAATATACTTTTAGTTTTTTGGTGAAATTTGTCGGTTAATGTTTAAAGTGAAAAAAATAAAGGAAAAATATCTCTCAATGTTTTTCTTTTAAGGAGGTTTTCATGGTGTATTTTTGCCTGTTTTAAGTTTTTAATAGTTTCTGGTTTGCTTTTAAAACTAATTTTTTAAAATAAAAAAAGAAAAGAATAAAACAAAAGTTTTATCCTAAGATTGATTTGATTGTGTCTTGGTCTGCAGCATCGATTTCAATTATTTTTCCGTCAACAAGACAATCAAAAATTGTACGACCATCTTTTTCAGTTAAGAATCCGTCGTATTTTCCAATTTTGAGTGGGTTGTCACCGGATATGTTATCGAATTTGCCGTCATTACTTATGAATATTTTGATAAGTACGTTGGTGTCGTTGTTGTAGAATTCAGTAGCTGATACTTTGCAGTCTTCACCAAATGCATTGGTGTCTTTAGCTAATACTCTTCCGGTTTCATTTTCTTTAAATCCTTCAGGTATTTTGAAATCTACACCTTGTAAATTAAGTTTATTATTTTCTAAAGAGAATTGTCCTCCGTCGGTGTTGGATTCACTTCCGAAGGAAAAACTAAATCCTTCAGCACTTACAGCGCCGATGGAAATCCCGATTGCAATTAATGCAATTAAAACAATCATTATTTTTTTCATTAAAATCACCTATATTTTATAACATTAACTGTTATGCTAATATCTTTGATAATAATGATATAAATATGTATATTCAATTTTCCATGCACATTGTGTAGGGATTCCCCTTTTTTGTACAGGATAGTTGGAAATTTCCCTAAATTGTTTAAAAATAGTTCATATGTAATAATTGTATTGATGGTTTTTGGTGTTAAAAAAATGGTGTGAAGAAGATAACTGTTTAGTTATCTTCGAATCTTCTTCTGTCAATTAATTCTTGACGTTTACCTGGGTTCCAACCTCCGGATGCAGATTTTGCACGTCCAACTTGTTGTACGTATCCGGTAATTCTGTCATACCATTCTACATCTTCTTTTTCACCGCAGGTAGGGCATGTATTATTTAACCCTTTCATTAAAGTTTTACATTTAAGACAGAAACTTAATGCTGAGCTGTAAGCCCAGAATCCGATATCGGATTTTCTTGCAATTTTGTTGGTTAAACTCATTAATGAATCCGGATCGGAATATGATTCTCCCATGAATGCATGGAAGATGTGACCACCAGAAGTTATGCTGTGATATTGCTCTTCAATTTTGATTTTTTCAATTAAGGATAATCCTGTGTCTACTGGCACGTGTGAGGAGTTAGTGTAGTAGTTAGCATTTCCTTCACCTTGTACGATTGCTTGGTCTCCGAATTGTTTTTTATCGAGAGTTGCAAATCTGTAAGCAGTAGATTCTGCAGGAGTTTGGATAACAGACCATCTGAGTCCAGTTTCATCTTTTAACTGGTTAGCTCTATCGTTGATGTATTCAATACATTTTACACCGAATTTGTTTGAATCAGCGTTTTCAATACCTTCTCCGAATAATGAGGTTAACATTTCGTTAAGTCCAACGAAACCGAAAGATAATGTTGAATTTTCAATTCTGTAGTATGATTCTTCTCCCACTTTTTGTTTTAAGAATGGTAAGATGTGGAAATCATTTAGACATTTTAATCCTTGTTCTCTTCTAAGCATTAAGGTTTCAACTGCTAAATCCATGTATTCGTCTAAGTATTCGAATACTTGGGTTTCGTCTTTGGATTGGTATCCGATTCTTGGTAAGTTTAAGGTAACGTATGCAAGGTTACCGGTTCTTAAACAGTCTTTGTCCCAGTCACCGGTCCAGGTGTCTTGTAAACAGGTTCTGCATCCCATGTAGTTTGCCATTTTGCCTCTGTATTCTGGGAACATGTTTACAAAGTAGGATGAACCGTATTTTGCGGATAATTCGTGTACTAAACGGAGGTCATCTTCGTATTCACTGGTCATTGTTTCAGGTCTTAATGTGTAGATAGTATTAGGGAATAAGTGAGGTTTACCTTCATTGTCTCCTGCAAGTAATGTTTCAGTGAATGCTCTTTGGATTAATCTGGTTTCTTCTTCAAAGTCAGCGTAAGTTCCTACAACTTGACCTTTTGGTCCGTATGCGGTTTCTTCTTTCAAGAAGTCAGGAACTCCGAATTCCAATGCCATACTTGTAAATGGTACTTGGGATCCTCTTGCTGCGTAAGCCATATTTAAGTTGTAAACAAGCATTTGAACAGCTTGTTTGATTTCATCATAGGTTCTTCCTCTTGCAAATGGTGCAACAAATACGTTCCAGAGGGACATTGACTGTCCACCGGACATGTTTTGTTGTGCTGCAAGCATGATTTCACCAGTGTGGTTCA
>NZ_CAMJCX010000002.1 GCF_946404245.1 uncultured Methanobrevibacter sp. | reverse complement strand
GTTCCACCTTCGTCAAGAGAAACGATTTTTTTCTC
This sequence comes from uncultured Methanobrevibacter sp., assembly GCF_946404245.1. Lineage (GTDB taxonomy): Archaea > Methanobacteriota > Methanobacteria > Methanobacteriales > Methanobacteriaceae > Methanocatella. Next base: position 67,245 of record NZ_CAMJCX010000002.1, on the reverse strand, counting down.
ATCGACAGGAATGCATTCCTTAAATTTCCATAAATTATCTCTTCTACCGTCAAAAGTATCTTTAGAAACATCAATTTCATTGACGAGTTCAAGTACAGATCCACATTTTTCACAAGTGTAGATTACTTCATCGTCGTTATATTCTTGTCCACATGAAACACATCTAATCATAAAATCACACTATATTATTTTTTTAAAATTTGTATTATATAAAAGTTTAACCCATTAATGAAATAATTGATTTGGCGATTGGCAATGTCAGATACACCTCGATAAAACCGGCAATTGCCATCAGAATTGAAGCAATGATAAGCAATATTACAGCTTGTTTTAGTTTATCCGAACTTGCATTAAATGAATTTGACAAACTGAGTTTAACAGAACTATTTTCCTCTCGCCAAAGGGCTCTTAAGAACCTATAAATGAAATTAAATAAAACCAAACCGCTTGAACATGCCAGAATGCATGATGAGAATTCAAAAATCCCGTGGGGAACAATCAAAAGCACAGTGTATAAGAGATTATCCGCAGCGGCAACATAATAACCGACAAAAAATCCGTTGAATGCCAATATCAATGCAGAAAAGCAAAATGCCATCCCATAAATGAACATCTGAAATACTATTTTAATGTTGTTGAGAAATATGTCCGCAAATGTTAATTTGATAACGCCTGTCTGTACCTTTTGGGTTAAATCCTCAACCAACGGGTTTAAATAAGCATATAAGTTTGGCTCTAGAATATAACCTAAAATCAGGGAAATGAAAAGTATAGCTATTGATGAAAGAATAGCTAACCTGTTTTCACTGAATGCTGATTTAACTTCATCAATCATTATATCAAAGTTTTAGCAATTTCACGAGCTTCAACCTGCTTTTCGTGTAAGTCATCGAAGAACTCTTCCATCAATTCAGCGGTTCTGACCTTACAGTCTCCGCAACGTAAAGTACCGTTTAGACAGTCAGTTCTGATTTTTTTAAGCTCTTCATCATCGTCAATGAAATGGTAGAGAAGCATTTCATAAATTACACACTTATCAACTTCACCGCCCAGTTCCTGCTGCTCTTTAAGGCTTTCTCTTCCACCGGTTTTGGCGGATTTAACTTTTTTAACTGCGTCTTTGGTTTCGTCATTGAGATAAATTGCAGTGTTAGGTTTTGAACTGCTCATCTTGTCTCCGGTCAATCCGGTCAGGAATCTGTGATATGTTGAAGCTGGAGTTAAAAATCCTAGCTCTTCATGAAGCTTTTGGGCAATATCTCTTGTAAGCCTGATGTGAGGGTCCTGATCGATACCGACAGGCACAACAACCTTTTTAGGACCTCCAAACTCTTCAATTTGTGGAAGTAAAATGTCAGCGACCTGAACTAAAGGTGCCTGAATATGGGCAATGTTGGTTGAAGGGGTAAATCCGTAAATAGCTTTCAGCTGATTGAAATTTGTTTTGCTGGATGCCTTGAATGCAAGGTCCTGCAATAATTTATTTTGAGATTGAAGATAAACATTAACATTGTCTTTTTCAAGGTCTAGGCCTAATGCAATCCAGTTGGTCAGGTATTCATCAACTGCAATCTGGCGGCCTTTTTCAAAGCTCATTCCACGTGCAGCATATGATTCGAGATCTGCAATCGGTAAAGAAAGCATTGCTCCTTTTTCCTGATACCATTTAAGCTGGTCTACAACCATCTTGTGACCGATATGCATCTGGCCGCTCGGCATCATACCGGTTACCACAGCAAAGTCCTTATCCTGATTGATTAAATTATTTATCTCATTGAATTCCCTGTGACCGAAAATTACCCCTCTTTTCATCAGTCTTTGAGGGTTTTTAATATCATCAACAATATCTGAAATCTTGCCGATTCCAAACTGATTAACTAACTTGTCATAATCCAGGCTAAATGATGCCCATGGGTCGATTAAATTTTCCACATTATCACTCTCACTCACACTAAATCAAATATCACTTCGATAATTATAACATTTAAACAATAATCATGGCAAAATATAACTGATTTCTTTAATTTAAATTAAGGTCTTGTCCATTCGATATTATAGTATGTAATATCAAAATCATCATCCACAATAGCCAAAAGAAGTTTTTTATTTACACCATGTGAAACCCTGACATAACTTGCAAAATCAAGTGCATTGATATCATAGTTTTCAAAAATAATCTTTACCAAATAATCTGAATGTCCCTGGCCAGGAGATCTACCACGGTCATACAATCTGAATTCAGAACCATATTTGAATCCTGTCTTAATCACATATCCCCTGTCCTTCAGGTCACGGTAGACTATATATTTAGCATAATTATCCTGTTCCTTCAATATATCAATCAGATAACCTATGCTGCACTCAACATCATCTTCATAAATATTTAAACGCCCTTTTTCCAACAAATAGCATGCTTCCATCAAAGAAAGTTGAAGACAATCAGCTTCAATTTTACCGAACTTGCTTTTTTCATGCAGGGCAATCGGTCTCTTACTACCTTCTTCAATTTTAACAGACACTATTTCATTAGATAAATTTCCACGCATTAAAACACCAAAAAAGAAATAAATTATATTTAATGCTATTAATTTTGAAACAAATATTATATAAAATTTATGAAAATAAGAAAAAAAGAAAGTTAAACTCTAATAAAAATATTATTAGCCATTTCCAATGGAATATTTAACTCCTTATCATCAATTGTAACCAGGAAATAGTTACTTAACCTGTTTTCATTGAACTCATAGCTTAAATGTGAACCGATTTTAATATTCAGGTCAGCGATATCATCCAACAGCTCTGGACTTCCGCGAATAAATGAAATTACTCCTTCAGTGTTGGAGGTCAGCTCGGATATGGACAACAAATTAAATGACCTGTAAATAACTTGGTCAAAATCATGTTGGGAACCGCATTCCTGACAATTTTTGAAGTCAAAATTACAGGCTGGGATAATGTGCTCATCAGGACATAAATCAGGATTATTCAACATGTTGCATAAAGCCCTTTCGGCTTCATCTGATAATGTGTGTTCCATTTCACAAGCCTGGTCATGGACATTCTCCGGTTTGATTTTTAAAACATCAGTTAAAAACTTCTCTAAAATCCTATGTTTTCTAGTGATTTTTTGAGCTATTTTCATACCTTCAGTGGTTAATGTAGCCCCTTTATAAGGAGTATAAACGATATAACCCAATGTTTCTAATTTTTTAAGCATTTGAGTTACACTACCTGGAGCAATTTCCAGCTCTTTTGACAGCATTGTTGTTGAAACCTGTTCCCCATTACTTCCATTACGATAGAGAACTTCCAAATATTCCTCAATATTTTCACTTATCTTGTCATCAGCCATGAGATTCACCTAAATATTATTAATTTAATTTCTGTAATTAAGAGTATAAAAAAGTTTGGGTAAACCTAAATATAAACTAAGGAAAATAATCTAAAAAAAGAATTCCAACTGATACTGCGCTTAAACAAGCGTATAGAGATTTTAAAAAAATAAAATAAAAAAAGGAATTTATTAGAAGGAAATACCTGAATAAATTCCATTAAGGGAAAATGAATTTGTATTCCAATTTACTACTTTACCAAATGAGTTTCTTTCACTGGTTGCATCAGCGACATACCATTTGCCGTCAACCAATATTTGAGTCCATACGTGACCGTAAGTGCTTCCACTTAATGTGAAATAACATGTACCGTGAACATATCTGGCTGCAAGACCTGCAGTCCTGGCCATTGCAACAAGCAAATGAGCCTGGTCAACACAGTTTCCGGTCTTAGCGGATAATGTACCTGCTGCACCATATTTAGTATTATAGTAGAAACTGTATGATACTTTATCTCTCACATAGTTGTAGATTGCAACTGCCTTGTCATAATCTGAAGTTAAACCGCTGGTTATAGAGTTAACAACAGATTTGATAGCACTGTTGCCCACTTGACAATTGGTTGAGGATTTTAAATATGCTGTAAGGTCACTAACCTTGTTTGCTTCATTTAAACCTGTACCTGTAGCAGTCAAGGATGAACTGCTGCTGCTTGATCCGTAAGTGACAACTACATAATTTGGCAATTCATTATGAGTATTGTAATAAGCCAATACACGTGAAAATGAATCGACTAATTCTGAATAAATTATTTTTCCAACATCTGAAGAAGCATAGTTTGGAGCTAATTTATTAGTACTAATGAATTTTGCAACATTGTTTGCCACAGTAATATAATTATCCTTAGTCAGTTGCTCTGAACTGATTGTATCACCGTATGGAGATTCAGGAGCGCTTACTCCACTAATGTAAGTAAGGTCCTTAGTGTTTGAATTTCCAATTTGGTAAATGGCCTGACTCATCACATACAGGAATTCAGGCAAGGTGAATGTGATTCCACCGGCAGTGACTGTTGCAGGGAGTTTACCGTTATTGGCGTAATATGTTTTCAGATTGGTAGCGCCTGTTAAGACATTCTTAATTGAGATTGTCTTGGATGTTGCAGTGCTTGTATCGGTAGTAGGAGTAGTTGTGCTTGAACTGGACTTTTTAATTTCACTGATTGTTACATAATTCGGCAATTGTGAATGATCTTTATAATATGTAACAATTCTGGAAAATGCATCAACTAAGTTTTCATACTTGATGTTACCTAATGTTGAACTTGCATAATTAGGAGCCTGTTTATGAGTTGAGATGTAATTTGCCAATCTTGTTGCCACATCAACATAATCCTCTAAACTTAACTGACCTTCAGAGTCACCGGCTGAATTTGCAGGTGCTGAAGCAGACAATACAGAAACTGCAGAAGTTTTTCCATTATTAAGGTTTACTACAGCCTGTGCCATCATATATAAGAATTGAGGAGTTGTGTAACTTACTCCACCAACAGTGACTTTTGAAGGCACTGCACCGGTTGAAGATATTGTACTTTTCAAGGTATCTGCTGCAGTTAAAATATTTGCTAATGTTACAGTTGAGGAACTGGTTGAACTGGAACTAGAGGAACTTGATGAACTAGAACTGGAAGAACTAGGAGTCACTTTACCAGTTAATGAATTAAAGTCAACAAAATTGGTTATACCCCATCTGAATATCATAACACCAGTTGCCTTACCGTTGACTCCTGCCTGAGCATCCTTGGTTAAATCAGTGGTGGACAATTTTGTAACATCATCATCAGATTTATATGATTGTACTCCAGACCAGATTACAGCACCCTTGGAGTTATCAACAAACCATTTGGTTGTGGTGGTAATCCATGAAGTGGATTTACCGTAATTTCCTTTGTAAATCATAGGAACAACTACATCCATGTATGAACTGATTGCTGCCATGTCCTGACCGTAATAATATGCATTACTTGTAGTTTCAGGCATGACCGCACAGGATACGATGAGATGTGGATCCAATGCATGAAGTGCTTGTGATGCTAATTTAGCAAATTGACTGATAGCTGCAGTACCCCCAGTGGTTTTATAAGCAGTACCAGGATATCTCATATAATCAAAGTGAATACCTGCAACTCCTTTAAGGGAAGCATATTCCTTAGCCTCATTGATTACCTGATTGAAGTATGCTGTGTTAGGACTGCCGTTTTTAACCGGATTAATCCAACCACCGTCATAGAAGGTTTGCATCCAAATGTGAACTCTCATTCCATATTTATTTGCAGAAGCAATCCAAGACTCAACACTGGATTTACCCCATTTTTCTACAGCGAAATAATTCAGGAATAAATCTGTAGTTCCTTTAGAAGCCAAACTACTTAAATCGACACTTTTCATATCTCCACCGAAAAGCCAGTACCCGTAACCTGCTAAACCATTTTCAGATGCAATGATGCTTACGGATTTACTATAGCTACTTGGAGCGTTATCGTTATCGCCGGTTGCTTCATAATTAAATGTTGCAGTATAGTTTCCTGCAGGTAAATTTAGATCAAATGAAGCGCATCCGTTTGTGAAAGTGGTTACAGAATATGTCTTGCCGTTGACTGTTAACTTGACAGTTTCGCCGCCCATACCGTTACCGTCAGAGTCTTTTAAGAATACTCTGAAAGTTTGAGATCCTGCTTCAAAAGTTCCTTTACTCCATTTAATGGTAGTAGGAGCCCTTTCCTTAACGGTTATTTCAGATGATGCAGTTTTTTCATTTAAAAATGAATCGCCTTTATAATTATATGTTAAAGTATATTTACCAACAGCCAGGGAGATAGGTAATGAAACCACTCCATTGCTATCAGTAGTTTTAGTATATGTATTTCCATCTAAAGTTAAAGTAACAGTTTTACTAGCTAAAGGAACACTACCGGATGTTAAAGCAACTTTAAATGAAGTTCCAGCACCGTTTCCAAAAGTAGTACCACTTTTAACTGTGAAAGTAGGTGTTTTACTTGGAAGGATGGTAACTTTGCTTGAAGTACTTGATGCCTTGTAAAAAGCATTTCCATCGAATTTATATTTTACAGTATAAACACCGTTAGCTAAATTAGGCAATGTCAAATAAGCATTACCATTACTATTAGTTTTAGAAGTATAAGTTTTACCGTTTACGGTAAATTTAATAATTTTACCTGATCCAGGTGCATAACCTAAACCGTTGAGCAAATTAACTTTGATTTTTTTAGTGCTGGTGCTTTTAAGGAAATTATATGCACTAGCAGTTAATTTTGAAGTAGTTGAACTGACTACCTTTACAGTATTGGTTTTGGTTAATCCGTCAGTATTGTAAGAAATCATCTTATAAGTACCTTTCTTGAGATTGGTCATTGACAGACTAGCTACACCGTTACTATTAGTTTTTACAGTATAAGTTTTACCATTAATCTTAAACTTAACGTTTTTGTTAGCTAAAGCCTTTCCATTGCTTTTTAAAAATGTTGCTGTGAATTTTTTAGCATCAGTATAAACCTTAGTAACATCGCTTGCCTTAATTGTTGTTAAAACCTTGAAAGTGTTGGTTTTCTGATAACCGGTCACCGGATTAGTTGCAACAACCTTATAAGTACCAGGTTTAAGATCAACTGCGAGGGAAGCAACACCATTCGCATTAGTTTTTACAGTTTTTGTAACACCATTCAATACTATCTTAACATTGGTGTTAGCCAATACATTTCCTTGCTCATCTGTAAAAGTTGCAGTGTATTTTGTGCTTCCTTTATAATATTTAGAAATATCACTTGATTTGATGGTATCTGCTATGTCTACAGTAGAAGAAACATTACCAGAGTCACCATATACATCATCAGATGATACAGATAAACTGGTAACCCCATTTTCACCATCATCATTAGAATACGTTACTGTTGATAAAGTATTTGAATTTTCAGATCCTAAAACTTCTTCACTTGATAGAGAAACTTTAGATGAATCATTATCAACATTTGAATCACTAGATACAGAAATTTCTGATGAATCAGCAGTTTTCTCCAATGGGACTGAAACATCTGATGTGTCATCTACTAAGCTTGTAGCATATGAATCTGTAACACTTACTTCACTTGCACATACAGCGCTAACAGAAAATACTACAATAAGCGCCAAAAAAGCAGTGAGTAATAATTGTTTGTTCAAAATATTTTACCTCCATAACAATTTTTTAAACATCCCGTGAGTTTACATTCTCACTTCAACAATATTTATTGCAAAGATGTTATATAAACCTTTTTATTTAGAAAAAAGGATTATACTCAATTATTTTTAAAAAATAAGTTTAAAACTTAATGAAAATGAAAAGTTAAGCAAAATTATACTTGAATATCGTTCTAAAAGGATTAAACTATATGAAATGAAAATTAAAGTTACTTAACTATATTATAATATAAACAGTAATTGTAGTGCTTATCATATAAAATACCCTATGATTTAAACCTATAACAACTAAAAACATAGATTATATTTGAGTTAGAACAAAAATCAAATAAAATAATCGAGTATAATTAAAAATAAGTACGAAAAATTAAAAAAAAGAAAAATGTAAAAATTTTTTAAAATTTTACATCATTGGAGGCATTCCACCCATACCGCCAGCACCTGGCATTGGAGGCATACCACTTGCATCGTTACCAGACTCATCAGGTCCGGTGGAGTTCAATGCATTTCTTGCTGCAATCATGTCATCAATACGTAAAATCATTTCAGAAGCTTCTCCAGCAGATTGAAGCGCTTGGATTTTAACTCTTAAAGGTTCGATAACTCCAGCTTCTTTCATGTCAACTACTTCGCCTGAAAATACGTTGATTCCAATGAATTTGGAGTCTTCATGAGCAGCTTTTAAATCAGCAATTAAGTTGATGGTGTCTAAACCTGCATTTTCGATTAAGGTTCTTGGAATAACTTCTAAAGCTTCAGCATATTTTAAGATAGCTAACTGTTCTCTTCCACTTACAGATTCACCGTATTCTCTTAATTGTTTTACCAAATCAATTTCACAAGCTCCTCCACCAATGAGAACTTTTCCTTCTTCAATGGTTGCTGCAACTACACCTAAAGCATCATCCAATGCTCTTGCAATTTGTTCGGTTACATAACGGGTACTTCCCCTTAAAACAATGGAAGAAGCTTTTGGATTTTCACATTCTTCGATGAAGGTCAATTCATGGTCAAAGAGTTTGTCAAGATATACATGGCCTGCGGTACCTAACTTGTCTTCGGTTAAATCTTCAATGTCAGTGACGAGTTTAGCGCCGGTAGCCTTTTCGATTCTTTCCATGTCAGATTTTTTAACTCTTTTGTAAGCCATGATTCCTGCTTTTTTCAGGTAGTGTTCTGCCATGTCGTCAATACCTTTTTGACAGAATAACACATTAGCTCCGGAGTCAATGATTTTTTGAACTAAATCCTTAATCATTTGTTCTTCGTTTTGTAAAAAGATTTCAAATTGTTCAGGGCTTGTAATGTCAATTTTGGTATCGGTGTTCATATCCTTTAATTCGATAGGATATTTCATGATAGCAATTTTAGCGTTTTCTACATCTTTAGGCATGCTTTTGGATACAGGAGCCTTGTCGATTACAATTCCTTCAGCTAAGAATGAATCTTCTACAGAATCTCCGGAAACCCTTTGAATATTAATGTTGTCAATGTCAGATTTTCCGTCTTCTTCAATTCTTAAAGCTGCTTTAACAACAAGGTCAGCTAAATGTTCTTTTGCGTAATCTGATCCTTTACCACTCATAGCAGTGACTGCTACTTTTTTAAGGGTTTCTTCATCATCAGCATCAATTGCAATGTTGTTTAAAAGTTCAACTGCTTTTGCAGTAGCGTTTCTGAATCCTTTTACAACAACGGAAGTTGCAATACCATCATCTAATAATTCTTCAGCTTTAGCTAATAATTCACCTGCAATTACAACAACGGAAGTGGTTCCGTCTCCGACAATATCTTCTTGTTTTTTTGCAATTTCTACAAGCATTCTAGCTGCAGGTTGATTGATTTCCATTTCTCTCATGATAGTTGCGCCATCATTGGTGACAGTTACATCACCTAATGAGTTGACTAACATCTTATCCATACCTTTAGGACCTAAAGTGGTTCTTACAATACCAGCTAATACTTTAGCTGCAGTGATATTCATTCTTAAAGCATCTCTTTTAGAATATCTTTCTGTCCCTTCAGGAAGAATAAATATTGGTTGATTTGCCATTTCATAATCACCTTAAATTTTTTTAAATAACAATATATATAAAACTAAATTTTTATACATATATAAATAGGTAAGAGGTTATATAAAAACCTTGTCCATTAAAGTAACTTTTGGTGTGTTAATGTACGAAGACATAATAAATGAAATCAAATCCAACTTAGGCTCAAATAAGGAGCTGAACAGAAAATACTTATCCGCACAAGCAGAGGTCTATAAAGACCATCCGGATGGCATAGAGATTATCAAGGAAATTTCACGATTAATGTGGGACTGCCTTAGCGAAGATGAAAAAAGGGAGTTCATGGAATTTTCACAAAATGAAAATCCTATCATGGACATCTTAAATGACATATATTATGATATTGAAAACGGGAAATATGAAAAACCCCTAGAAAAACTTAATGAATTCATGGAAACTTTTCCGGGAATGTTTGAAGATGATAAGGTAAGCGAATACCATTACTTCACAAATCCCCTTGAGGAAATTATTTTCAGAAAATACATTGGAGCTAAAAAGGAATTAAGATATATTCCGGATAACCAGCCATTGCTTGATCTTTATTACGTTTACGGATTTTTACTTTTAGAAACCCAACAATACGATAAGGCAGAAAAGTATTTAAAAAAAGCACTTAAAATAAATCCGGTTTCAGCAAGAATAATCCTTGAACTGACAGAAATATATAAAATACACACATATTCCTACAATGAGTATTTTATCCGCACATCAGATGCCCTTCAATATGCATATTACCCACAGGACATTGCAAGATGCTATAGAAACTTTGCAAAATATTACATTGAAGAAAATCAAATGAAAACTGCAGTTGCATTGCTGATTTACAGTATGGAATACGAAGCAAATCCTTTGGCATATACAGAAATCAAATCAATCCAATCAAGAAATGATGATTTTGAATTATCTCTAAAAGAATGCATTGAAATCATTGAAGATAAGAATATACAATTAGGCGTAAATCCATTTATTTTAGACACCTTAAATGAATTCATCAAAGAATATGAAGAAAACAAACTATATAATCAATTACTATATTTTTTAGAGTTGAAACTTGATTTGACAAATGATGAGGAAACGCTTTCAAAAATTAATGAAATCAGAAAACTAAACTATTAATAATATATAATTATATATAATATAACAGGTGATTTAAAATGTGCTCTAGTGGAGGACCAATGGCCGATATTGATTTGAAAAAATTAAAAACAAAAAAATACCATTGTAAAGACTGTGGAAATTCCTTTAAAGGAATTGGAAAAAAAGTAGTTTGTCCATCTTGTCAAAGTGACAATGTGGAACTTGCAGAGTAAATTTAATTTACTCTCTTTTTTTATTTTTAGTGATAACATGAACATTGATTTTAAAAATGATGAAATACTATTTCTTGAGGGCGAAACCGGAATTGTAGGCGTGGTTAAGGTTGCATATGAAAACAAGATGCTGTTTATAGCAACACAGGACAATGAAGAGATAGTTCAATTTTTAGAGTCAGATGACATAATCGCCGTTTCAAACTTTAAAAAAGATAAGAGAGCAATAAGATCACAGGCATACCTTGGCCGTGAAGAATCCTCACCGTTAGTAATTCTAAATAAAGATCATCCGTCAACAAAACGTCTGGAAACTGTTTTATCAATTGGAGAGATGGTAAACCTGAATTGTAACATTACTCCAGGAACCCATCCTGAACAGAATGTCTTATGTTCCTGTGACAGTTTATCAGGACTTGAAATAGTGAAGACACCGACAGGCGTTAGGTTAAACAAGGACTTTGACAATTACACCATTGAAAAATTTTAGGTTGCAAAAATGTTATTCATCGATTCATTCTACATGTTTTTAGGTCAGTTAGTAGTATTTTTACTGATACTGATTGCAGTATTGTTTATCGTAGTTTTAATTTTAGGATATCTGATTGCACGTAAAAACCAGATCAAGTTCCCAAGATTCCTGCTGTATATAGTGGACCTGTTATACTCCCCGTTCAAGACAATAGCTCACTTCCTAAAATTGGATGAGCATTTGATTGACAATATTGCAATTAGAGTTCGTGACGACATCAACAGGGAACGCTTCAAAGAGATTCCTGCTGAAAAAACATTGATTTTCCTGCCACATTGTCTTAGACATAAGGATTGTCCTGCAACACTGCAAAAAGAAGGTTTGAACTGCACAGAATGCGGTTTATGCTCAATAGGAGTCATCAAGAAAAAGGCATTACCTTTAGGATATAAGTTATATATTGTTCCGGGTTCAAGTTTTGTTAAAAAAATAGTGATGGAAAATAAGTTTCAGGCAGTCCTTGGCGTGGCCTGTCATGAAGACTTGAATCAGATGATGATGCTGTTATCCGATTTTTGTCCGCAGGGAGTATTGCTTGAAAAAACAGGATGTTTTGAAACAAAGGTAAATGTTAAAAAAGTATTTGAAAAACTCGATTCCAAATACTAATCTATATAAAATATAGTAAAATCAATGATTTTTTTTGTATTAATAATGTTACCAATAGAAAAAAGCAAAACAATTTGGTTCAGAAGTTTAAAAAAATAGTGGAAATCATACAGGTTTGTATGAATCCAGATACTAATCAAAAAAAGCCATGAACTCCCTTGATTCGGGAGTTTCACTGAATTCATTAATGAAATCTTTTAAATCATTGATAAATTCTTCTTTTCTTTTATCCAAATCTTCAATTTGAGAATAATCCTTCTTAACAGATATTTCCATAATCAAATCATCTGTTTCGAGAGTAATTTCAGGATATAAATCCTCTAAAATGTCGTCCATTTTATCCTCGTCCAAGTTCTTGGTGAGCTCTTGCAAGGTGTCCTGCTGCCAATGCTCCAACAAGTGACAATTCACCTGCTAAAACAGTTGATGCAACAATCTCTGCAAATTCACGAGCCTTGCCTGAACCTGCTACGCCTAAAATTTCCAATCCTTCATGAGCCACTTCAAGGCTAGTTCCTCCACCAACAGTAGCTACAGGCAAATCAGGCAAGTTTACAGAGAAATATAAATCCCCGTTTCTGTTTTCGGCAGTTGTGATGCCCAAAGAGCCTTCAACGACATGGGCTGCATCCTGGCCTGTTGCCAAAAAGATTGCTGCGACCATATTTGCATAATGAGCATTATATGCCATGCTTCCACTTGCGGCAGAACCTATCAGGTTTTTAGCAATATTCACTTCAACTATGGCTTCAGCGGTTGTTTTTAGTTTTTTAGATACAATTTCTTCAGGTATTAATATGTCTGCTATAACGCTTTTTCCTCTTCCTTCAACTATGTTTATAGCAGCCGGTTTTTTATCCACACATACATTACCGCTCAGTGCAATGTGTGTTGCAGTGGTCTCTTCTGCAAGCTTTTCTAGAATTTTTTCAGAAGCTATTGTCACCATATTCATTCCCATACTGTCTCCTGTTGAGAAAACAAATCTTGGATAAACATAGCTTCCAACAATTAAGATAGGATCTATTTTAATTAGTTTACCGTGTGAAGTTGTACTTTCTGCAATTTCTTTTAATTCATCGAAATTATCAATAAACCATTGCCTGATTTTTAACGCATCGCCGACGCCATCACATTTGATGGCAGGGGCACGGGTCATTATGTCTGAAACGACTCTTGCATTAACTCCTCCGGAAGCGGTTATGGTTGACGCTCCCCTGTTAATTGATGCAACAAGCGCTCCTTCAGAGGTTGCCAAAGGAACAAAAACCTCCCTTTTGCAGTATTCACCATTGATTTTTAATGGACCTGCAATTCCCATCGGAAGCTGCAAAACACCGATTGAGTTTTCAATGTTACGGGCAGATGCCCTTTCCATGTCCAATGTATAATTTGAGATGTGGGAAAGGTCGATATCGTATTTCTGCTCTAAAAATTCTCTTCTAATGTCGGTTGCCTCTTTAGCTGAAACTTCCTTATCTACCTGATAAAGCTTCATTTCACCTTTTAATAATTTATCAATAATTTCCTGATTAGACATCTACATTACCTTTCTAAGTAAATCTACGATTTCTGATGGTTTTTGAGCCACTTCAACACCTGCTTCATTCAATGCTTTGGTTTTACTTGCAACAGTACCTGAAGATCCTTGAATGATAGCTCCAGCGTGACCCATTCTTTTGCCCGGTGGTGCGGTTCTTCCTGCAATGTATGATACGACAGGTTTTGACATTTCCTCAGCAATGTATTTGCCTGCTCTTTCTTCGGCAGTTCCTCCGATTTCACCAATCAATACCACAGCTTCGGTCTGGTCATCCTTTTCAAATCTTTTTAAGATGTCCACATAATTGTCACCGGTAACTGGGTCTCCACCGATTCCAACAGCAGTACTTTGACCGATTCCTGCATTAGTAAGCTCGCTTGCGATTTCATAGGTTAATGTACCGCTTCTGGAGATTACTCCCACGTTACCTTCTGAAAAGATATGGGTCGGCATGATACCTAATTTACCGACACCCGGGGAAATGATTCCAGGAGTGTTAGGTCCGATAATTGTGGTTCCCATCTGTTTTGCATAAGCCATGATTTTCATACTGTCATGTACCGGAATGTGCTCTGAAATGATAACAACCAAATCCAAGTGTCTGATTGCTTCAAAAGCAGCGTCCTTTGCAAATCTTGCAGGTACAAAAATGATTGAAGCATTTACGTCAACTTCTTCGGTAGCCTCTTCCATTGAATTGAAAATCGGAACTTTGTCTAAGAATTTCTGACCACCTTTTCCAGGAGTGAGTCCTGCAACAATATTTGTATTGTATTTCAACATTTGTTCTGTATGGAATGAACCTTGCTTACCTGTTATTCCTTGAACTAAACATTTTGTGTCTTCATTTAATAAAATCATAATATTTTACTCCTATCTTAAAATTCTAGTTTTATTTTCAAACGGAACAGCCAAATCTATCACATTACCATTCATAAATGCAGTAGCCGAAAATATTACACTGCCCGGCAATACATTACAGGTTGTTCCCCTTTTAACCAAATAAGTATTTTTATTTCCAAGCGCAGCACCTATCATTGCACTGGCTATAACACCAACAGATTCAATGTCTTCAATTGTAGCCACTACAACCGGATCATCGGTTTCAGGTGAAACGTAACCGACACCAGGTATTTTCCTTGATTTAGGCTCGATGTAATCTGACACATCAGTTAAATTTTTCATTCCCCTTGCAGCTTCAATTGCAGAGTTTGCAACATCCCCGACAAAGGGTTCTCCCCCATATGTGTCAAATCCTAAAACAATAGCGTCAGGGTATCTGTCTGGCCTAATTTTCGCTTCGGCATAGGAAATTCCTTCACCCGCATCATCAGGGTTTTGTGAAATTCCAGACAAATCTCCCAAGTTTTCTGCACTTTCTTTTAGTATATTAACAATGCCTTCATTGACAGGTTCAAGCAAATCGTCTTCGACAAATGCACTTATTACCACATCATCACCAGTGACATTGGTCAAAGCGGCATCTCTTGCACCCAATTCTTTAAGTTTATAAAGGTTTTTTTCAATAGTTTCTACTAGCATGGAACTGCATGATACATCATTTCTGGATATATCTGCCCCTATAGCTGTAATTTTCAAATTAACACCTTTTATTATCAATTAATTAATAAATAAAATATAAATATTTTATTGGTATATATTTTGTTTTTCACTTTATATAAAGATTTAAGAAAATTTAATAAATAACCCGTATTAAATATATAAATAATGTATTCTCAAACTAAAATTGCAATTCCAATTTTTCAGGACAATTGCAAAGACGTAATTGAAGTGGCCAACGATTGTATTGATAAAGGCGCAGATGTTTTAGAGTTTAGAATAGACGGCCTGAAAAACCCTGAAATTTCAGAAATTAGGGATACAATTGAAAAAATCAATTTTCCGATGATTGCCACCAACAGAATCAGCACTGAAGGAGGCTCATTTAAGGGTTCAGAGGATGAGAGAATCAACATTTTATATGAATGTGCTGATCTTGTTGACTATGTGGACATTGAGCTTCAATGTGATGATGAATACATTAATAAAATCCATGACACAGGCGTTAAAACAATCGTTTCATACCATGATTTCGAAAAGACACCTGATTTGAATGAAATAATGTATATCGTTGAAAAGGAACATGAACTGGGCGACATTGCAAAGGTTGCATTCATGCCGCAGAACCTGGAAGACACATTGACAATATTGGCAGTTCTTTCACACTGCAAGGACACCATTGCAATTTCAATGGGCGATCTTGGAAGCTATACCCGAGTCATGGCATCAAAATTCGATTCTCCGATTACCTTTGCAGCCGGCACTGACGTTACAGCACCCGGCCAGATTGATATTGAAACGATGAAGGCTCTCCTTAATATGGATTTAAATATCATGGATGAGTGATTCAAATGGCTAAAAAACTGATTTTAGCTTTCATAATACTTATTTTAATAGCTTTTTTTGCATTTAACTATCTTGGAAATGATACCGTGGACGTTTATATCGACGGTGAAAACGTCAGCGTCACCACCAGAACCATTTCAGGCATTGATGTTAACAGTTTAAACAGGGAAATCTGTGATTACACAGTTAATATAATGAATGACACTGATTCCGACATTTCAGAATATAAAAGTGGTGTTAAAGACATCTGCAGCCGTTACGGGCTTGATGATGCTGAAGTAAATCTCGACTCAAGCATCGGAAAAAATCAAATTCCTGTTATTGTCAGCGTGGACGGCACTTCAATGCTTCCAACCCTTCAGGACGGCCAGAAGGTTCTTGTCAACAAAAGCCATGACGTTAATGTTGGAGATATTGTCGTGGCCGAATCAGACGAATACGGCGGAATCATAAAAAGAGTCGATGACATTAACGGAGACAGCATTCATCTTGTAAGTGACAATAAGGATGTTTCCTATGAATACATTAACGGCAATCTCTATGAGATTAAAGGGATAACCACATGGGTTGACATTTCAGACATTGGCGGCGTTGTTATCCGATACTGAATCTCCAACTTAAAGAAAGTGGAAGATTCCTGCAAAAAAAAGGAAGGAAATAATGCACTAAAGCACTATTTCCCAGGGAGATATATGAACAAAGTTGTTCGTATTTTTTTACATTAAAAGGGAAAAGAGGTTACACGGCTCTGTCCCCCTCTTCACCGGTTCTTATTCTGATTACATTGTCAACAGGATAGATGAAAATTTTTCCATCCCCAATGTTTCCTGTGTGCGCACCTTTCTTGATTGCTTCAACAATAGTGTCCACACCTTCTTCCTTGACAATTATTTCAACACGTGTTTTTGGAATCAGGTCAATGCAGTAACTGGATCCCCTGTATGATTCCTTGATTCCTCTTTGACTTCCGCGCCCTTTTACTTCAGACACGTTCATACCTTCGCATCCTACCTCCAGAAGGGCATTTTTAACATCCTGAAACTTTTCTTGCCTTATAATCGCAACTACACTTTTCATTTTTACACCTAGTTAAAATTGTATGCGGATTCCTCATGAAGATTTTTGTCAAGTCCACCGACTTCTTCATAGTCTTCCACTCTGATACCGTTCATTGCTTTATCCAATACTTTAGCCAATATGAAGCTGATAATAAATGAGTAAGCGAGGGTAGCAACCACACTTATAAGCTGTATTACAACCTGATTCGGGTTTCCGGCAATCAGTCCTGCAACTCCCCCTACGGAAGGTACAGCAAAGATTCCTGTAGCGACAGCTCCCCAAACACCTGACATACCATGTATTCCCCATACATCCAAAGCATCGTCGTATCCGAGTCTTGCTTTGAGATAATATATTGCAAAGTATGATACGAATGGAGCTACTGCACCGATGCATAACGCTCCCGGAAGATCCACAAATCCTGCTGCAGGAGTAATAGCTACAAGCCCTGCCACTGCACCGGAAATTGAGCCTAAAACTGTTGGTTTACCTACTATATATGTATCTAAAGCTGACCAAACAATCAGTCCCATTGCAGCTGCAACGTTTGACACTATAATTGCGTTTGCAGCAAGTCCATCTGCTGCAAGACCTGATCCTCCATTGAATCCCATCCATCCAAACCAGAGCAATGCAGCTCCTAAAACTGCATATCCCAAGTTATGAGGAATTAATGAAGTGTCTTTTCTTTTGCCTAATACTAATGCGACAGCCAATGCGGCCGCTC
This sequence comes from uncultured Methanobrevibacter sp., assembly GCF_946404245.1. Classification (GTDB taxonomy): domain Archaea; phylum Methanobacteriota; class Methanobacteria; order Methanobacteriales; family Methanobacteriaceae; genus Methanocatella. The sequence goes on along the minus strand of NZ_CAMJCX010000002.1, from coordinate 49,402 downwards.
CAGAGTTCATGTGAACCACTGCACCTCCTGCGAAGTCAAGTGCACCCATCTGCATCAGCCATCCTCCGCCCCATACCCAATGGGCTACAGGGACATATACGAGGCATGACCACACTATTGTAAATATTACCCATGCTTTTGTTTTCATCCTTCCAACCAATGCTCCTGAAATAAGTGCTACAGTCAAACCTGCAAAAGCACACTGGAACATTACAAACAGTAAAGTTGGAATTGTTCCATTCAAATCATCCAATCCGATACCCTGAAGGAAAAAATTTGTTGGGGCTCCGATCAGACCGTTTATATCGCTACCGAAAGCAAATTGGTAACCGAAAATAACCCATAAAACACTTACAATTGAAAATGCTATGAAAGTTAAGAATATTGTATTTAAAACATTTTTACGTTTACTTAATCCACCATAAAAAAATGCGACAGCAGGAATGCTCATTAAAAGTACCAAAAGACTACAAATAAGCACCCATGCTGTGTCACCTGCACTAAAAATTACATCCATTTTATCTTCTCATCTATATTTAATAATAAAAATCACCGACCTCAGTCGGAAGTAATATGTCGGAAGTATACTTCCGATATAGAATAGTTGTTCCTAATAGCATATAAACATTTTGAATTTGAAAAAATAGATTACATCTGAAAAAAGCATTTTAAATTAGTGATTTTCAATAACAATTAAATATTAGCTTTTTAAATAAATAATAATAGTATAGTTTAATGTTTAAATAAAATAAAAATTAGTGTTATTATGAAAGACTCAATAAAAGCAAATTTAATAGTATTTTTAATAATTGCTACAATTGCATTTACCATCAGCAGTGCATTTGCCAGTCTAACAATAACTGAAGACAATGACTCATACAAGTTAAGTGCAATTGAAAATGATTCATTCGAACCAAATTATGTTGAAGAGGTTCCGACAATCATGCCGAAAGTTGAAAATACAACCAATAACACTAACATTACAAACAATACAATCGATGACTGGAATGATACATGGCAAGACAACTACACAGATACACTGAATGATTTGGAGTTCTGGGAAAATGACTGAAAAGAAAAAATTTATCAGAGATAGCGTCTATGGAGATATTAGCTTAAACAAGTTTGAAGAAAGAATTATGGACATGCCGCAATTCCAACGTTTAAGACGGATTAAACAGCTTGGACTGATAAGTTTAATTTATCCGGGAGCTACCCACACCAGATTTGAACACTGTGTCGGAACAATGAATCTTGGATCAAAGCTTTCAACAGAGCTTGGACTTTCAGATGACGATATTGAATTAATCAGAGCTTCCGCTCTTCTGCATGACATCGGTCACGGCCCATTTTCACACGTATCCGAAGGAGTGCTGTCAGTTCCCCACGAAGAGCTCACCAAATATGTAGTTACAAAAACTTCCATGAGAGACTTGCTTGAAGAAAAATTTGACGTGAATGAAATCGTCGATATTGTGAACGGAAAAGGATATCTCGGACCTATCGTTTCAGGGGAACTTGACGTTGACAGAATGGATTACCTTTTAAGGGACTCACACAATACTGGAGTCGCCTACGGAATCATTGACTATGAAAGAATTATTTCAAACTTAAAACTCGAAGACGGATTGATATTGGACATTAAAGGTGTTCAGGCTGCTGAAGGAGCATTGGTTTCAAGATACTTCATGTATCCAAGCGTTTATCAGCACCACACTACCAGAATAGTCAACTCAATGTTTAGAAGAGCACTGAAGATGGCCATTGACGAAGACATAATCAATGAAAACGACATATACAAATACGATGATGCCGAGATTATTGGAGTATTCAGACACTGCGAAAATGAATTTATAAATGACATGATGTCCAGACTGGACAACAGGCGCATCATGAAAAGGGTTAAAACCATCAGGCTTGACAATTTCAAATATCCTGAAAAAATGTATAAAATCGAGCAAAGCGAGCTTAGAAAAGCGGAAGAGGAAATTGCAGAAGACTATGACATTGACAAAAATTACGTATTTATAAATATAGCTGAATATCCTCGCTTTGATGAAATGAAAACCCAGGTCAATGTAGATGGAAAACTGTACCCTTTAACAGAGATTTCAAATATTATCGGCGCATTAAGCAAAGCAAGATTCAACATCCCTGACATCAGCGTTTATGTTGATGAAAGCGAAAAATCAAAATTCAATAAATTCAAACTGGAAAACTACCTTGACTTGCCTGAAATAGACAGGGAAAAATTCCACGGCATTCATTATGACCAAATTAAACTATTCTAGGAGATAAAATGATAGTTGTTGCAATTACAGGTGCAAGCGGAGTAATATATGGAATAAGATTGCTCGAAGCACTTAACGAATTAAATATAGAAAACAGTCTGGTAATCAGTGATGCCGGAAAAATCGTTATAGAATCAGAAACCGAATATAGCGTAGAAGAGGTTATCAATCTGGCAGACACTTACTACGATTTCAATGACTTAACCGCTTCAATAAACAGTGGGTCATTTAAGGCCGAAGCGCTTGCCATTGTCCCATGTTCAATGAAAACATTGTCATCAATAGCAAACGGATACGGCGCAAATACAATTACAAGAGTAGCTGACGTTAGCCTTAAGGAAAGGAGAACCACAGTAATTGTTCCTCGTGAAACTCCACTGAGAAGCATTCACTTACAGAATATGCTAACATTATCACAAGAAGGAGCTATAATTTTACCTGCAATGCCAGGATTCTACTCAGCGCACGATACCGTTGACGACCAGATTAATTTTGTTGTTGGAAAAATTCTAGACTCATTGAAAATTGAAAACAATCTATTTGAAAGGTGGGAATAAATGTTAGAAGACAAGGATTTTATCAAATCCTGTGACGTGCCAGGACCAACCAAAGAGGCCATAAGAGCAATAATACTTTATAAATCCGATGTGACATCAGAGGATAAGGTTGTAGATTGCGGATGTGGAACCGGAGGCATCACCTGCGAGTTTTCCCAGAGAGCACGTGAAGTGATTTCAATTGACACAAATCCCGAAGCTATTGAAGTAACTTCCAGAAACCTTGAAAAATTCGGACTTGGAGACAACGTCACATTAATTAATGATGATGGAGCAAATGCCTTAAAGGATATTGACGACATTGACATCGCCGTTGTTGGGGGCAGCGGCAGACAATTGGAAAATATCCTGGACATTGTTCATGAAAAATTAAATTCAAAAGGCAGGATCATAATTACAGCCATTTTGGTAGACACTAAGGTTGAAGCTATTAATAAGCTTAAAAGTTTGGGCTATAATCCTAAATTAATGGAAATTAATGCTTCAAACGGCAGAATTCTCGACAGGGGAATTTTAATGATAAGTGAAAACCCGATAGCAATAATTACTGCCAAAAAAAGATAAATAAAATTTGGAGAATATAAAATGAGCAAACGATTAAGTTGGAAAGTGAAATTTTCCATATTGATGGTTATTTTAATAATAATTATATATGGGTCCAATTATCTCGTTTTAGGAGATGCAGAGCACATTATTTCCTACATATGGACACATTTAGGATTCATTCCTGTGGACATACTGCTTGTAGCGTTCCTGCTTGACGAGATTATTGAAAGAAAAGAAAAAGAAGCAATGCTTGAAAAACTGGACATGCTTATGAGTACATTCTTTTCCGAAGTCGGAAACGATTTGATAAGTCAGTTAAGTACAGTCAACAAATATAAAGCAAGTACTGAAAACCTAAAATCCATTAAAAACTGGACCGAAGAGGACTTTGACAATAAATTAGCTGAACTTAAAGGTTCTTCACTTGATTTTCAAGCAGACATCAGTCCTGAAGAGCGTGAAGAGTTCTTAACCAATTTAAGTGAATTCCTTGAAAGCAAAAGGGAATTTATTATTAACTTAATAAACAATCCAAACCTGCTTGAAAAAGAGGAATTTACAGGATTAGTCAATGCCATCCTTCACCTTGATGAGGAATTGGTTCACAGAAGCGATCTTGCATTGGTCAATGATGCCGATTTCGGCCATTTGAATGGGGACATGCAAAGAGTATATGACAGATTGGTTCATGAATGGGTTTATTATTTAAAATACCTATACAAACATTATCCATACATGATTGCATTGATCATACGTACCAATCCGTTTGATGAAGATGCAGACGTATATGTAAAGGAATAGATTTGAGGGAGATTTAATATGAGTAGTGAAATTGAAAATAATGAAAATATTAAATCTTGCATTATTTTATGTGGAGGGCAGAGTAGAAGAATGGGTCGTGACAAGGGTTCCATGATTATTCAGGACAAACCTATGATTAAACACATTCTTTCTACACTAAACCATGAAATTAATGAAGTTGTAATTGTTTTAAACAACCAAGAAAGGATTGACAGATATAGCAAATTCATTAATCCTACAGATTACACCTACACCATCACATTTGTTGAAGATGAAATAAAAGGTAAAGGGCCTATGCCCGGAATCATGACCGGACTTTCACACATTAAGGGAGAATATGCCCTGATATTGCCTTGTGACAGCCCATATGTTTCAAAAAATTATATAAACACTATTTTTTCCCAAATCGATGAAAGATATCAAGCTGTTGTCCCGTATCATGACAAAGAAAACAAGCTGAAAACATCAGAACCGCTTCATTCAATATATGATAAAAGAGTTATCCCTGTTATTGAGAATTTAGTTAATGAAGATGTTTTGCACATAAAGGGACTGATAGAAAAAATAGATGCGAAATTTGTTTTGATAGATAATAAAAAAATAGAAAAAAAAGAATTTAGAAATCTTAACCGTCCGAGCGACGTTTAAAGATATTCTATTAACTCTTTTACTTTTGTAACAGCAGTATTTACGCAATAAAGAATTTCATCTTTAGTTAATGGTTCCTGTCCGCCTTTTTGCATGGAGCAGATGTGACCATCTTTTGTGACACCAACATTTAAACGAGCACTAGCCACTCTTTCTTCATCGAGTGTTGGGTCAATGACCATCTTATCACCAATTTTAACAAAAGTACATAATGCCAATTCGTTGTTAATCGGTAAATCAAAGGTTTCGTCTTCACTAAGGACAACTTCTTCATCTTCAATAGTTGCAACAGGTAATTTTGTTGATTTGAGTGCAGCCATTACAGCTAATTCACAAGCATCAAAAAGGTTTCCGCAGTTATCGATAATGTGCAGGTCGATGAATAACATCCATACGTGTTTTCCTTCTTCAACACATAATTTGTCCAATTCAACCAATTCACTTTCACGGATACCTCTGTCAACTACACGTGCAAGTTCAATAGAATCGTCGCTAGGTGGACCTGGTTCGAAATTAGGATCCGCCATTGGCAACATTTCACAGTTGGTCATTAAAACTCCTAAGTCAGGAGTGTCAGGGAATGGGCTTCCAAGTTGTGGTTTAATACCTACAATAACTTGAGTTCCACCAAGTTTTACACGAGCAGAACCTTCAGCTTTAGAAATAACATTAGTTTCAATGGAAACATCCCTATATTCAGTTAAACCTCTGCCATCTTCTCTTTTATCGTTTTTGACAAGGTTAGTAATACTTTGTCTTGTAATTTCTGGTACTATATCCATATTATCCACCCACTATTCTGTAGAATACCTTTTCATTAAAGCTTCTTTTTGAAGTTCACTTACTTGACGACATCCTTCCATAGCCAAATCGATTGCTTTTGCAAATTCTTCTTCAGTCAAGTCACCGTCACTTTGCAGTAATGTGATTTCACCGGTTCTTGGCATCATAGCTATTGGAACATCAGCCTGACCTTCTTTATCTTCAACTTCAGACAAGTCAAGTACAATTTCGTCATTTACTTTACCTGCAGCACAACCTACAACAATATCTTTCATAGGTATTCCAGCATCAACTAAAGCAACGGAAGCTGCTGTGATTCCTGCACAACGGGTTCCACCTTCAGCTTCAATTACTTCTATATAAATATCAATCATTGAACGAGGATAATTTTCCAACATTAGAGCTGGCCTTAATGCATCAGCGGTAATTTTAGAAATTTCAGATGATCTTCTGTCAGGTCCTGGCCTTTTCCTGTCATCCACTGAAAACGGTGCCATGTTATATCTGCATCTGATAACACCGGTATTAGGTTGAAGTAATCTCCTAATGTAAGATTCCCTAGGACCATATACAGCTACTAAAATTTTATTTCCTCCAACTTCCAAATAAGCAGAACCATCCGCACGTTCAAGAACTCCTGCTTCAATTTTGATAGGGCGTAATTCATCAAATTTCCTACCATCTTCTCTTATCATTTCAGACATCATATCTACCTCAATTTATAATACGAAGATTTTATAATCATTATTTATTATTCAAAATGAAAGAATTATTTGAGTTATCACCATAAGATAAGGAATTATCTTGCTTTTTGTTTTTTCTCTTTAATTCTTCAATGACTTCAGCAATATTCGGTTTATCTTCATTTTCTTTTTTCGCTTTTTCTTCAGCTTCTCTTTCTTCCTGTTCTAATTCTTCTTTGAAATTTTGAAGCTTAGGTTTTTCCAAAACAAATTCCTCTTCCTCTTGAGGGTTTTCTTCAGGAGGCAATTCGCCGTCAATAGCTAAATACAATTTGTTTTTGATTTTGTTTGTTAAACCGGAAGTATGAGCTTCAGCCTCAATTAAATGAATAATGTTTTTGGTAAGCTGTTCCATGTCTTCGTCCCCTTTAACCCAAACGAGACCGTTTTGACCAACAACGATTTTACATTTTGTCTTGTCTTTAATCATGTTAATCATGGAACCTTTTTTACCGATTAATCTAGGAACTTTAGTTGGAGCAATATCTACAATGATTCCTCCTTTAAACTTACCCATTCCTCTTCCTTTCAAACCGAGTTTTGCCTTCTTGATTTCATCAACATCGACAACTCTTAAAAATAGAACATCCCCAACATCATATACTTTGTTGAGCTCTTTTTTCTCACGACCAAACACTTCAAAAGCAGGTAAAATTCCGGAATAAGGTGAATTTATGTCAACATCCCACATTGAGAATCTGACATCATTGATTTTACCTATTACGACATCTCCTTTTTTAGGAACATATTTGCTTTTAAGAGGAATAACTCTAATCTTTTTATTCCTTAAAGAAACAAGTCCTATTAAAGAAGAGCAAACTTTACCATTTTCTTTAAAGGTACCTCTTCCTGAATAGTATTCATCGTCAGCCAATACCTGACCAGGAATAACTAAATCTTTATTTTCCACATATATCATAATAATCCCATAAGATTAATTAATTATTATTTAATAGTTTTAGTTTCTGCTTCTCCACCTGAAATTTCCGCCATTTTAGCGGCGAAAGAATTTTGAAGACCTCCAGGCATTTCAATAATTCCAATCCATGAACCATCTTGCTGCCATTCTTCGTTTAATATTTCACCGAAACCGTGAATTACAGAATAAGCACTGCCTGCAGCGGACCCTGGAAGTCTAACAGCGACTCTAGCTTTTTCAAACCTGATAGGAATTAACGGTTTAATAGCTTTTAAAGCTGTTTGAACTTGTTGATCAACAGAAGTGAATGGATCAAATTTAACTTTAGCCTCATCACATGCATTTTCAATTCTTTGAACCGGATGAGGAAGGCCATTTTGAGGATTAACTGCTTCTTTAGCTATTTTATTAATAACCAATTTTCTTTTATCTTCTTGCATTTTTCTTTTTTGCTCAGCAGTTAATTGAACAGTTCCTTTCTCAAGGATAATTTTAGAAACTTCAATAGGATCTGTAGTTTCAAATATCTTATTCATGGCTTCATCGGAAGCCTTGTCTCCTTTTTTGGAGTCTTTAAAAATTTCTTCAACAGCTAAAAGATCTTCAATGGCAACATCCGGACCATCAGGATTCCTAAAATCAGCTGCTAAATCAGGGTCAACCAATATTTCAAAATGTTCACCACAATATTCGTATTTAGCAATAATTGCTTCATCAACATTAACCATTGAAACATCCCCTAACTAATGATAAAAATTATTCTTCATCTTCTTCGGAGTCTTCTTCGACTTCTTCAGATTCTTCTTCTACGTCTTCTTCTTCCTCTTCTTCGACAAGCACTTCATCAATGTATTTTTGTACTTCATCCTGGGAGAGTTTGACGTATTTTTCATCTTCGATTTTGATTACTGCAATTTCAACATTCTGTGAAGTTGTGTCATGGTCGGTTGCTTCATTAATTGCGGTTAAAGCAAGTTCGATAGCTCCGTCCAATGTTAAGTCATCATCATATTTTTCTTCAAAGATTTCCATTGCAGCATTTCTGCCTGAACCGATTGCGGTTGCTTTGTATTCAATTAATGCACCACTTGGATCGGTTTCGAAGAGTTTGCATTTACCGTCATACACACCACCAATGATTAAGGCGGAACCGAATGGTCTTACTCCACCGTTCTGTGTGTATAACTGCAACATATCACATAGCTTTTTAGATAAACTATCTACTCTGATAGGTTCGCTGTAGGTGATCTTATTTATTTGAGCTTCAACTCTTGCTCTTTCAACCAAAGCTCTTGCATCAGCAACAAGACCTGAAGTAGCTGCTCCGATATGTTCATCTATTTTGAATATTTTTTCAATAGATGATGCTTCAACCAAACTAGAAGTAGTTCTCTTGTCGACAGCTAAAATAATTCCTTCAGAACTTTTAATACCTATAGAAGTAGTTCCTCTTTTAACAGCTTCTCTTGCATATTCAACTTGGAAAAGTCTTCCGTCTGGGCTAAAGACAGTAATAGCCCTATCGTATCCAGCATTTTGTAAAGGTTGCATATTAATACCTCATATATACTATTTTTAATATTAAAAATTTTAATTCAACTACGTATAAAAAATATTATTCAAAAATCAAAACCAAATCTTCCATGAAAAGGCAAATTTTAATTTTAATCACTACATTGTAGTTTATTAAAATATTTTATATTCTTTTTCCATAAATCCAATTGATATTTATAATAATATATTATTTATATAGTTTTCTATTTTAAACTTACAAAAAGTAATTAAATATATTTTTGTGATGCTTTGATGGTGCCGGAAAGACCGACAGTCGTAATGGCAATTCTGGAGTTATTGAATCTAGTGGACAGTGCCAAAGCTGAGCGGACCTCATCAACATAACCCCTCTGACATCTGATGATTGCCTTATAGCAGCAGTAGTCATCATGATGTTCCTGCTCATAGAATTTCATTACCCATAAATTATAGTTAGCAGTATTCAGTTCACCCTGAAAACGAACGCAGGCATCCCATACAATGTTAACGAGGTCATCCTTAACGATTGGAGATGTTATCTTAATTTCAACTGTCAGATACCTGTTGTTCTTTCTGAGAGTTGGAGGCAATACCCTAAGCTTCATCATCCACCCTCCTGACGCCGGTTAAAATCATATTCTTCCTATCCTTATTGAAGTTTAATATGTTTTTTGCAGTCATGAATGACTTTTCAATTTCGCAAGCTGTCAAGCCGGTCTGTGTAAAAAAAGCGATGAAGTCATGGGTGGTTCTGATATCGAAAACTGACTCTGCGCGAGATGATAAAATTAAAGGAAAATCAAATTTCCTGTATAATGTATAAACGTCCTTAAAATTGGAAATGACTTTAGACCTTGGAGCCAGATAGCTTTTTAAAACATCCTTGAAGCATAACTCAACGGCAACGTTATTTCTTAAAGCTTCCTTGGCCAGAACATGGTTAAGACCGCTGTCATATCTTCTAAGATACGGTCTTGACAGCACATCGATCTGGACATTTTCAAGCACTGCCCGGTTAACCTTCAAATCTCCGCCCACAACGGAAATGCATGATGCCCTGTTTCTGAATTTACGGACGATTTTTCTGATTTCATTAACGTTGTTTGATTTAATCTCTAAGGTATAATCAAAATCAATAATGTTTTCCAAATTATCTGAAAGCTCATCTCTAAACTCCTGAGCCTGTTTGAAGTCATTTTGATCATATGAAAAGTTAATGTGCTCCCATCCGTATTTGGAAGCTTCAATAGCTAATTTTAAATTATCATCAAAGCTACTTCCCTTAATATTTAAATCAAAAAACATAGTAGATAATTTCCCTTTTATGATATTAATAATTTTTTAAAAAAAATAAGTGAAGTGATTTGAAATCACTTACTGATAACGGTAAAATTCGACTTCCCAGCTTACGGTTTCATAGTAATCTATTGTGAATGTCTCGGATGAAGATGAAGTAAATGAAAATGAATCAGATCTTGTCTCAACATCACTATGGGATCCCCAATCCACTCCGCCGGACTGGCCGTTGGAGCCTGTGACATACAGATGGTTTGTAGCATAATTTTTTATAGGATATGCTGAAAGCTTAACCATAATCTGGCCTTCAGGAACAGTGATAGTTTGAGAACCTGACCCTGAGCCGGAATAGCTGCCTATGGATTCCCATGACTTGGATTTGCTGCTTGAGCTTGATGAAGAAGTAGTTTGAGTTTTAGCACTTCCGTCATCATTTCCGGAATCGCTTGATGAAACCTCTTGAGAAGCATTGTCAACTGCACCGCCACTTTGAGCGTCACCGGTATTCATAGTCCCCATAAAGTAACCCACACATCCAACAAGAATCAGAATTACAATTACCAATGCAATGATAATATATTTTGAGTTATTGCTGGATGAAGGTTCAGCAGGCGAGGCAACTGGCCCGGCATTAAATTCCGCACCGCATTTTGTACAGAATTTTGCAGTATCCTTATTTTCAAAACCACAGTTTTCACATTTCATGATAAATCAACTAATTCAAGTATAAGTTATTTTTTAACTATATTATATTATATAATTAATTCTTATTAATAATACCTTGTAAGCAGTGACTAAAATACTTATATTCACCTTATAAAATGGTATAAAATATTTTATAGTATAAAAAATATAATATTCTATTATGTCAAAAGAAAACGATGAGCTTTTGAAATTAACTTCATATGTTCAAATTTCCAAATATAGAGAAAAGACATTGAAATCTATTGGAGACGAAGTTAAAATCCCAACTCATATTGCAAAAGACAGTGGAATTAGAACTAACCATATTTCAAAAGTTCTAAGCGAATTAAAAAGCAAAGAAATTGTGGAATGCATAAATGAAGAAGCTCGTAAGGGAAGATTATACAGATTGACCGATACCGGTAAAGATGTATTGAACACAATCGAAAACAATGAAAAAAAGAAGAAAGACTAGTAATTTAATTCAATCTCTTTTTTTATTTCTTCTAATTCATTTCTAACATCTTCGGACGATGCTTCTTTAAAAATATCAACTAAAACCTGAAGCAACGTAATATTTTTTATACTCAACGGCAATGAGTCAGTAGTTTCCCTTAAGATTGACTTATAAGTAGGGGCAACGGAATCCTTTCTGTATTGAATTTTTATCTCATCCCTCAAGTCCTCATCGATGAATTTTTCCAGATATATGATTATCTCATTGGCGAATGTATTGCCGAAAACCACCATGCCGTTCAGCGCTTCCTCATCAACATTGAGATGCTCCACCAGCATGTTGAATGATCCGTAATTCTGATATCCGTATGGAATGAACCTGCCTTCAACAGTGTGGGCGCAGTACTCATTCATGATTTTAAATTCAGGCAGGGTTAAAAAATACCACACGAAACTTTCTATAGTTGAAGAGGTGTTTACCTTCAATATTTTGCACAGTAACGTGTCAATTATCAGGAACAACAGATAATGAGCCAGTTCATGGATGATTGTTGCTATCTGAACCGAATCATCCAAACGGTCATCATAGCTTATCTTATTTCCCAGATAAATGGAACCCCTTTCATAGCCTCTTGACTTTGTTTCACATTCGGCAAAGGCGCTTGCAAAATTCAAAATCTTGTTTTTAATGGTGCTTCCGCTGATTTCAAAATAATCAGCCCTTTTGAATATGTTTGAAAGCAATGTGACATATTCCTCGTCACTGATGTGGGCATTGGACAATAAGTCCTCATTGTACTGGCTGAAAAAGATATCAAAATCATCAATGGCTATCGGATTGATTTGCTTTCCGCATTTAACACAGGAAGTTGCATAATCCAGATTAAGTTCGCCACAGTAAGGGCAGAAATGTTCTGTAATCAGTCTGTTTCCGCAGTGAATGCAAAAATTGTTTTCACGAGGGTTCAATGTGCCGCAAACATCACAATACTTCAAATTATCACTACCTGAAAATGCCTTTAATTGTTTTTACTGTGTCATTGATTGAATTTTTACGGGCTAATGCCGCTTTAACATTTTTTCCGCAATTATAACAGAATTCACTGTCCCAGTCCAATACTTCACCACAGGAACAGATGATTTTTGATTTTAAGGTTTTTTGAGGATTCAATGGCCTGTCGCATCTCTGACAGAAATTGGAACCGTCGGGATTTTTTTCACCGCAGATGCATACTATGACTGAATTTTCCTTTTTTAGACTTTTGCCGCATTCAATGCAAAAATCAGAGGTGGCCTCATTGATTGTGGCGCATGTGCATAATATGAATATGTCATTTGATTTTCCGTAATTCATCAGGGGCCTTCCGCAGTTTCTGCAGAATCTGGAAAATCTTTCGTTTTCCTCACCGCAAAAACAGAATACGGAATCGTCAAATTCAAGATTGAAATTGCTGTAGTTGGTGTTTACGGGTTTTTCATCTCCATGCAAACGTTTTCCACACATCTCGCAGTATATGTTTTCGCTGGAGTTTATTGCGCCGCACTCGCACAGCATATTGTCTATAGAAAAAGCTGGCTTAACCTCCTTTTTGAGGATTTTCTCCAGTTTGCTCGGAGCCCTTTTGGCGCCGCACATATAGCAGTATTCATTTTCCACATTATTCAGATAGCCGCAGGAGCATATCTCATAGTGAAAGTCATCACGTTTGCTTTCGATGTATGGCGAAAAATCAACATCCAAATTAAAAAAGCCAATATCATACAATGGTATTGTAAAAACATGAGCATCTTCATTGTGATACCCCGTTTTACAACCGCAAACCTTGCAGTACTGGTCGCTAGGGAATATCCTGTGCCCGCATTTTTTACAATAATTGCCTGCAATCATTTTTATCTGAATTATTTTTTAGTCAATGATTGAATCTCTTCAACAACCTTGAACAGTACCTCGTCTCCAAGTCCCTCAATATATTTGATGGAACCCGCACATTCATGACCTCCACCGTCAATTCCTGCTGACGGAACCCTTTCAATCATTGTTGCTACAATATCATTGACATTAAAGCCAAATTCTTCATTGACGGCATCAGTTGCTCTAAACACACCGAAATCAGGACCGTGTCCCAATGTTACAATAGGCTTGTCCTCACCCAATTCCTTTATCACATGGTCATGGACAAATCCGCATGTTTTTCCAGGAGCAGGGAATGTGAATTTATGAGCATACTTTTCAACATCAATAAGATTGAAATAGATGCCGTTTTCAAGCTGTGTTCTTTTGATATTAGGAAGTGCCGCCTTAAGTTGGGTGTCAATTCTCTTTTGATATTCCTTGTATAAGGCATCAATCATCTTTTCATGTTTATCCAAATTATCCACTGCCAATATGGTGTCCATTATTCCTCTACCATTCATAAATCTCAGGAAATAAGCTTCAAAATCAACACATTCAGCTATTTTTGCCAAATGCTCTTTTGTAAATCCTTTTTCACTGGCAATTTGCAGATATTGGTAAACTTCACCGCATTCCGCACGGTCTCCCAATGCGGCAACTGCCGGGAGGTGCTTGATTAAATCCTTCACGTCAGGATTGATCAGGTGTGCAACTTCTGTTGCCAGGGCTCCGGCTGTAAGCTGTGAATCTCCCCCGACAAGGTAAGGATTGACATGTGTGTCAACATATTCGTCAACTGCAACTGTTGCGCCGTATATCTCGCCGTCCCTTTCATCTTTTGTGAGAAGTTCACCCGGAGAGTGATGGTCTATTACGACAACTTCGATATCATAAATCTTGGCCTGCATCAGTGCGACAATGTCCTCTTCAGTTGACCCGTTGTCCAGAAGAACAATCAGAGGCAATTTCTGACCGTGCCTTTCCTGGTCTTCAAGAGCAAAGGATAAATCTTTAACAACATCTTCAAGCTCATAGAATGGTGCTTTACTTGGAGAACGTTTGAAATAATAATATTGAGCGTCATTGCTTGGATTTACCTTTTCAATCAAAGGAACGATAGCCTTTTCCATTGCAACTCCTGAACATATTCCGTCGGCATCATTGTGATGTCTGAGCAAAACGGTTCTTCCGTCAAGAATTGCCCTTCGGATTTTCTGTGCAGCCTCTCTCATCTTAGGTTTGAGTCTGTTTAAAACATCACTTTTGACCAAGAAATCAACATGTTGAGGCTCTGCTCTTTTGTTTAATGCATCGTCTATTAACTTATGTAGCTTGATAGTATTTTCTTCGGAAAGTTTTGTCATTGAAGATGACTCAATCTGTGTCTTTCCGCCATGTTCATTAACTTCACCGATGACCTGCACCGCATCGCCAAGCTCAATTTCAGGATAGGACCTTTCGCCGGCCTTGTCAAATGCGGCAATCTCGGTTGTTCCGCTTTCATCATTTATTATGAATATTGTCGGACCGGAAGTCTGCTGAATCTGCTGAACCTCACCGTCAATTCTAACCATTTTGCCTTTTTTCTCTTCCAACTTACTGATTAAAGTTCTTGGAATTGATTTGGTGAGTCTTTTAAGATTGTATGAATCAACATAAGCAGGTGCAAAATCAATTTTTCCTTCCCTTGACTTGATTGCGGTAATGAATACAATTACATCTTCACCGACCTTATAACCAGAGACATCTCCTCTCATAAGTCCCCATACGTTATTGTTTAGAGATACGAAAGCACCATACCTTTCGATTCTTGTTATTTTACCTCTATATAATCTGTCCTTGTCAATGTCCCTCATCTGACACAAGGAATCCAAAACATACACATCACGAGCCGCTTTTCTGCGGGCTTCAAATTCATCATGCTTCATTTTTTCTACCTTTCTTTTTTCTTTACAGTCATCACATAAATCTAAACTTTCTGAAATCAGTTTTCCGCAGTCCCTGCATACATTAATCTGACCGGTTCCATGACAGCGAGGGCATTCCTCAAACACTTCCACCTGCCCTTTTCCATTACAGACTTCACATGGAATGTCCTGGTCTGAGCCTAAATCAAATTTCGCTTTTGCCTTGCTGTTGACTCCTTTAAAATGGCTTCCCACATCAAATAAATCATCTTCATATCCTGTTCCGCCACATGCATCACATTCTTTATAGTCCACAACAACGGAACCTATACCTTTACATTTCGGACATTTAGTTTTCAAATTAATCCCTCATCACATAATAAAATTTTGTTTAAATAAATTCGGATTATCGCTTACGATCGAATCCCTTTGATGCTGATATTCGACAGCCTGATTCATGTAATCGTTGGCTTCAAAACCATAGTTGCTGCCTGTGTAGTTTGAATATACTTCAAAGCACTCAATCGCTTCTTTTAATGAATCAACAGCTTCGAGTTTTAGTTCAAGTTCACGGATAGTGGTGGTAATGTACTCCTGATGAACCTTATTGACATCGGCAGAGAAATTTCTTTGGATTTCATGCAATTTCGATAGACTTTTATTATAGTTATCCCCTGCAGATTCCGCTTTTTCCATTGATTCATAAAAATTCTTATTGTTTACCAGTTCAACAGCCTCATTATAGTCAGCATCTCCTTGAACTATTCCATCACTGATTTCAGGCATGGATTTGTTTATGCTGTCTGTTGAACTCTCAATGAAAACGAGAGCTGCTGAAATTAAAACTAAAACAACAATAAAAATTATTAATTTACTATAACTAGACACGATATATTTTATATTAAAACAAGTAATTAAAATTTTTCATGAAAAAAATTAAAGAAAAAAAAGAAGTTTAAAAATGGATTTTAAACTTATTCGCTTGACCAGAGTCCGTGTTGATTACAGAATGCTAATGCTTTAACATCATCTGTGGAGTTTACAGTGAAAGTTGCTTCTGCAACATCTCCAGGTTTGAAGCATTTTGCGTATTGTTCAGCGCCTGCTTCGACAATGACAAATTCAATGAAATGGTCATCATCCATTGGGTGAGCTGCTTCACCGACTTTAACGGTAACTTTGTCTCCATCGATTTCTACTACTGGTTTGTGTTTAGGTGCTTTTTCACCTTCAGTTTGAACAGGGAATTCAAGCATGTGATCGTTGCATACTTTTTCATCGCCTTCAGATAAAACTTGAATAATACTTCCGCATTCGTTACATTTTAATATTTTTGCCATATAAAACATCTCCGTTAAATATTAAAATTATTTTATTGCTTAAAGTATTTATTATTATTGTTACCTACTGGTTATTTTCATAGTAGTTTTCGATAGCTGCCTGAAGACCGTCTGCCGCAAGGTTGGAACAGTGCATCTTGATTGGTGGAAGACCGTCCAATTCCTCTGCCACATCATTTCTTGAGATTTTTAAAGCCTCTTCAAGAGTTTTTCCAACTGCAATTTCGGTAATCATGCTGCTTGTTGCAATGGCAGCGCCGCATCCGAAAGTCTGGAATGAAATGTCCTCGATTACTTCATCCTCATTGACCTTGATGTAGATTGTCATCAAGTCTCCGCATGTCGGGTTTCCTACAGTTCCAACACCGTTGGCGTCTTCCATCATCCTACAGTTTCTTGGGTTTGCAAAGTGGTCCATTACCTTTTCTGAATAATCCATAATTAACATCTCCTACAGTCATCGTGATCTTTTTTACACATTACACCATCGTAATCAAGTTCCTGATTCCATAACGGTGACATTTGCCTTAGTCTGCCTACGGCTTCCGCAATAGTATTTACAAATTCATCCACATCAAAGGCATCGCTTTCCGGTGCCAGGGATATTCTTAAAGAACCGTGCACATCTACAGGGTCAAGACCCAATGCAGTCAGTACAGGTGACGCTTCCAATGTATTGGAAGAGCATGCTGAACCTGTGGATGCCTGATAACCTTTAGCGTCCAGCAAAAGAATCAATGATTCCCCTTCAATAGCCTTGAATCTGAAGTTTACAAGGTTAGGCAGTCTGGTTTCCTTAGAACCGTTCAGGTAGGATTCGGGAATGGTGGTTAAAACTTTATCAATTAGCTCATCTCGGATTGATGATAACTTTTCGTAATGCTCATCCAATCTTTCAGCTGCCAATTCACAGGCTTTTCCGAATCCGACAATTCCAGGAACGTTTTCAGTTCCGGATCTGATTCCTTTTTCCTGGCCCCCTCCATGAATGAGAGGCACTACACGAGTTCCCTTCTTGATGTAGAGTGCACCGACACCTTTCGGACCGTTGATTTTATGGGAAGATAGAGAAAGCAAGTCAACATTTAATTTCTCAACATCCACTTCAATCTTACCGAAACTCTGTACTGCGTCAGTGTGGAACTTGATGCCTTTTTCACGAGCGATTTTACCTATTTCCTCAATAGGCTGAATGGTACCGAGCTCGTTGTTGGCATGCATAATGGTAATTAAAATTGTTTCATCTGTGATTGCCTCTTTCAGTTCTTCAACGCTGATGATACCTTCTTCATTAACCGGAAGGTATGTAACCTTAAAGTCCAGGGATTCCAAGAATCCCAAAGTGTTTTTAACGGCAGGGTGTTCAATATTGGTGGTAATTATATGTTTACCTTTTTTTGATAACTTGAATGCAATTCCTTTAATTGCAAGATTATCTGATTCTGATCCTCCGCTTGTGAAGATAATTTCATCAGGTTTTGCATTGATTGCCTTAGCCACTCTTTCACGAGCCAAAGTCAATGCCTTTTTTGATTCACGACCGATTCCATAAAGAGTTGAAGGGTTACCGTACTCTTCGATGAAATATGGTTCCATTTCTTTAAATACTTCCTCACTAACTTGAGTGGTTGCTGAGTTGTCTAAATACATTCTTTATCTCCCAATTGTTTTTTAATATGTAAAATTTTTAATTATTTAAATTTAAAGTGATTAGACAGTAACTAGATACTGTCTAAAGCCTGACTTAAATCAGCAATTAAGTCATCCACATCCTCCAAACCTATGGAAAGCCTGATGAAGTCCGGTGTTACACCTGTTGCTTCCTGTTCTTCAGGAGACAATTGCTGATGTGTTGTACTTGCAGGGTGGATTGCAAGGCTTTTTGCATCACCTATGTTTGCAAGTATTGAGAATAATTCCAGTTTTTCGATTACTTTTCTTCCGGCTTCCTCTCCGCCTTCAACACCGAATCCCAAGATTCCCGCAAAGTTGTCTTTCAGGTATTTCTTGTTGATTTCATAAGTTGGATGGGATTCGAGTCCAGGATAGTTTACCCATTTGACTTTAGGGTGTGATTCGAGGAATTTAGCCACTTTAAGTGCGTTTTCTGAGTGTCTTTTTACCCTGACGTCAAGGCTTTCAAGTCCCTGCAGGAATATGAAGCTGTGCACTGGTGCCTGGGTTGCTCCAAGATCTCTTAAGAGTCTTGCCCTTATTCTTACTGTGAATGCAAGGTTTCCGAGTTCCGGAACATCCCCGAATGCATCCCAGAATACGAGTCCGTGGTAGCTTGGGTCAGGTTTTGTGAAGTTTGCAAACTTGCCGTTTCCCCAGTTGAATTTACCTGAATCCACGATGTATCCTCCAATTGCAGTACCGTGTCCGCCGACATATTTGGTTGCTGATGCTGCAATGACATCCGCACCATGTTCCAGTGGCCTGACTAAACCTACACCGACAGTATTGTCAACGATTAATGGAATGTCGTGTGAATGTGCGATTTCTGCAAGAGCTTCGAAGTCAGGGACGTCCAGTTTTGGGTTTCCGATTGATTCGACATATATTGCCTTTGTCTTCTCATCGATTGCCTCTTCAAAAGCATCCAAGTCCTGAGAGTCAACAAATTTTACATCTCTTGCGAGATCCTTGAAAGTGTAATTAAATAATTGGTAAGTTCCGCCGTAGAGGTTGTCTGCTGAAACAATGTTGTCTCCAGGTTCGGTTACATTTAATATTGCATATGAAATTGCTGCAAGACCGCTTGCAGTTGAAATACCAGAGTTTCCACCTTCGATAGCAGCTATTCTTGCTTCAAATACATCGCTGGTAGGATTGGTTAATCTGGAGTAAATTTGTCCAAATTCTTGAAGGGCGAATCTCCTAGCAGCTTCATCTGAGTCTTTGAATACGTATGAAGTTGTCTGATAAATCGGAACTGCTTGGGCCCCGGTTACAGGGTCAGGCTGTTGACCTGCGCGTACACCTAATGTTGCTAATCCATAATTTTTATTTGTCATTAATAATCACCTATATAAATTAATTTTCAGTAAATATATCACGTGTTATATTACTATATAACAATAGTTATTTTTTATATTTAAATGTTTTGTATGCCTAAATAACAACTACAAAAAATAAATTATAACTTATGTTATACAGATATAACATTTGTTATTTTTAGTATATAAACATTGTTATATTTCATCATTGAATCAAAATTCAAATTGAACATGACCCAGCAATTCAAATAAATAGCCTATACTTTGAAGCTTCAAGAAAAACCGTGAAAATAACCATTGAAACTCTCCAAAAAAATTGACATATAACCAGTTAAAGTTTCATATAGATTATTTTTTATTATAATCTGTTATTTTTGCTTTTTTTCTTTTTTTAAGATGCAAGTGAGCACTTACATTCGAAAAACTTTATATATGGTCTTGATTATATAATTAATTGTGTGAAGCAAGTTATTTTTCCTCCAAAACAAACTAACTTGCCTCGAATTAAATTAAATTCAAGGGTGATTATAATGAACATAACAAAAAAACTATTAACATTACTTGCAATATTTTGTGTAATTGCATCCGCAGGCGCCGTATGCGCAGCAGATGCTGACATGGACGGAACATACCTTAGCGCTGTAGACGACATGGGTGTTGGCGACCACCCTGACTTCGATGACATTGATGATGCATATGATGGCGGCTGGGCTGGAAGCCAGTACAACGGAAATGTGGAAAACGGACACCCAGGTGCACCGGAAATAGATCCTGACTACGCACACGACGAAGCAGCAGGAGAACCAACCAATGCAACCGGAAACGCAACTGACAACGCAACCGCAAACACAACCGCAAACACAACCGCACAAGCTGTACAAAACCAAACAGCTAACGCAACTGCTGCTCACCACATGTTAGCAACCGGTAACCCAATCCTGCTCTTACTCGGAGTAACCACAGTATTAGGCGCAGGCGCAGTATTAAGAAAAAGATAAATTCATTGACCTAATTTAAAAGCCGGAAAAAAACCCATCCTGCTTTTAACCTCCCTTTTTTTAAATATTTTATACAAAAAATAAATATCTTATCAAAAAAAAGTAAGTCCCATTCTAAAAAAACTAATTTTAATTAAAATAAAAAAAAGAAGAGAAATAAATTCCCTTAATCGTTAATTTCATAACCTAATGCCTGCAGGTTATCACGGATTTTATCAGATAAGTCATATTGTTTATTAGCTCTTAACTCTGATCTTACTTCTGAAATTAAGTTAAGCAAATCATCAGATCCTGCAGAGACCTCTTCAATCTCAAAGCTAACTCCAAAAATATGAGCGGCATCATCAAGGAATGCCTTGATAGCTTTTTTATCCTCATCTGAATAATCACTTAAATCATTTTTGGTGTCATTAATCAGACCGAATATTGAAGCAATAGCTTTCGGAGTGTTAAAGTCATCATCCATGCTGTCAAAGAACTCTTTTTTGTGAGGAGCCAATGCATCGCATTCATATTCCCCGTCATCTACTTCAACATCCAATAGCTCATAGTATTTTCTGATTCTATCAAGACTTTTTTCGGACTGGTGAAGTGAATCTTTTGAAAAGTCAATAGGGCTTCTGTAGTGAGTGGACAGTACAAAGAACCTGAAGGTTTCAGCATCCCAGTCTTCAAGAAGTTCACGGATTGTAATGAAGTTATGCAGGGATTTTGACATCTTTTCCCCGTTCACATTTAAAAATCCAGTGTGAAGCCAGAATTTAACCATAGGAGCTTTACCTGAAACCGCTTCCATCTGTGTGATTTCAGCTTCATGGTGAGGGAAAATCAAGTCAAGACCGCCGCCGTGTGCATCGTACTGAGGTCCGAAGTAGAACTCGGTGATTGCTGTGTCTTCAATGTGCCATCCAGGTCTTCCGTCTCCCCATGGGGAAGGCCAGGTAGGCTCGTCCACACCTTCACGTTTTTTCCATAGTGCAAAGTCCTGCGGATTTTTCTTGGTTGTATCAGCAAGGTCCCTGTGGGATTCAAGCTCTTCAACGTTTCTGTTGGATAACTTACCGAATTCAGGAAACTTGTCTATTTCAAAGTATACTCCGTCTTCGGTTTCATAAGCATAACCTTTATCAATCAGTCTTTGAATCTGGTCTAAAATTTCCGGAACGTGGTCGGTTGCCCTTGCAAAGAGATTAACACCGTCCACATTCAGTTTGTGCATATCTTCGCGGTAGCGTTTTTCAAACTTGCGTGCAAGCACGTCAGCCGGAATTCCGCTTTCTTTTGATCTGTTGATAATCTTATCGTCAATGTCAGTTACGTTCTGGATATAGAATACTGCATATCCCTTAAATTCCAGATATCTTTTAATAGTATCAAATGATATGTATGTTCTTCCGTGTCCGATATGAGCATCATCATAAACGGTCGGACCGCATACAAATAGGTTAACTCTGTTATCATTAATAGTCACAAAATTCTCTTTACTGCGAGTTAAAGTTGAATAAATTTCCATAAAAAATAACCTCAAAAAATAGTAATTGTAAAAGGCAAGTGAGGGATTTGAACCCCCGTATTATGGTCTGCAGCCACACACCTAAGCCACTCGGTAAACTTGCCACTAAAATTAATAGGATAATAAAATATTGGTAATTAATAGTTTAAATAGTTTACTATATTTTCCAATATTTTACAAATTTACTTTGCTTCAAGCTCAGAACCAATGCAACTTTCACAATCTTCACTAAGTTCAGACTTGTCAATGTTGAGCTGTTCCAAAACATCGATTGTCCTTACGTTTTTGCATATTTTGCAGGTTCTTGGAATTAAATCTGCTTTAGTTGCTTCACCTTCAGACAATTGGCGTGCGAATTCATGAATCATGCCTCTTACATTATCATCAAGTTTTATTCCGCTGCCTCTTTTATCTGTAATGTACTGGGAAACTGCAGGTTGAGTGATGTCCATGAGTTCGGAAACATCTTTCTGTTTCATTCCCAAATTCAATAGTTCTTTTGCCAGTTCTGATCTGATTGCTGGTATTACATACCATACTACGATTTCACAAGGTGGTTTCATAAAAATCCCTTCTATTTTTTAAACAAATCCTCTAAATCTTGTTGTTCATCTCGGATATCCTCTGTCAAACATATTCCATGCTTGTCAAATAAGATTTCAAAACGCTTGTCATTATCCTGAAGATGTTTTTCAATTGTTCTGAATGCATCAGCAACAGGGTCAGGAAGCTTGTCGTGGTCAAGGTCGACCTTTTTACGTACCCCTTTATGTTTAACTATACGGCCAGGAACCCCAACACAGGTTGATTCCGGAGGAACATCCTTCAGGACAACCGCTCCGGTACCTATCTTGGAATATTTGCCTATTGTAATGTTACCCATTACTTTAGCGCCTGCTCCGATAATCACACCGTCTTCAATGGTAGGATGTCTTTTTGTTTTTTCAGTACTGGTACCACCAAGGATTACTCCCTGATATATCAGCACATCATCGCCAACAATTGCTGTTTCACCAACAACAACACCCATTCCGTGATCAATGAAAACTCTTTTGCCGAATGTTGCACCCGGATGGATTTCAATTCCAGTTATAAATCTGGCTAAATTTGAATTCATACGGGCAAGCAGTTTAAGAGAGTGATTCCACAGCCAATGACTTACCCTATGGAACAGTAATGCATAAAAACCCGGATAGCACAAAAATATTTCTAATGTAGAACGTGCTGCGGGGTCCTTATCTTTTACAGCCTGAATCTCACTTCTTAAACCGTCGAACATTTGAAATCTCCAATTTATTATAATATTATATAATATAACATATAGTATAAATAGTTATTCTTAATCAAATAACCAGTCTACGGAGAGATATCTTTCTCCATTGTCAGGTAAAATTGCTATTATTCTTTTACCTTTATTTTCTTCTTTTTTAGCTAAATCTAGTGCTGCCCAGGTTGCAGCTCCTGATGAAATACCGGAAAAAATACCTTCCTCTTTTGCAAGGGCGAGCAAAGTGTTTCCTGCATCCTCGTTTGCAACAGGAATAATCTCATCAATGACATCGCCGTCATAAATGGATGGAACGAATCCTGCACCGATACCCTGGATTTTGTGTGGTCCTTTTTCACCTTTACCTAAAGTTTGGGAATCTTTCGGTTCGACCGCAACGATTTTAACACCTGGAACTTCCTCTTTTAAAACTTTACCGATTCCTGTGATTGTTCCACCGGTACCTACACCACCAATGACAATGTCGACTTTTCCTTCAGTATCCCTTAAGATTTCCTGAGCAGTAGTTTCAGAGTGGATTTTTACGTTTGCAGGGTTGTCGAACTGACCTAAAATAATGGATCCTTCTGTTTGCTCGTTGAGTTCATTTGCCTTTGCAATAGCTCCTCCCATTCCGTCTGCACCTGGTGTCAGTACCAGTTCAGCTCCTAAAACACTTAGGAATTTTCTTCTTTCAATGGACATGGTGTCAGGCATGGTCAATATCAGTTTGTAGCCTTTTGCAGCTGCTGCAAATGCAAGACCAATTCCTGTGTTTCCGCTTGTAGGCTCAATTATTGTTGCACCAGGTTTTAAAAGACCTTTTTCTTCTGCATCTTCAATCATTGCAACGGCAACTCTGTCTTTTACACTTCCGGTTGGGTTGAATGATTCAATTTTTACGTCAACTTCTGCTTCCATATCTTTTGTTAAATTGTTTAATCTTACGATTGGAGTGTTTCCGATAGCATCAGTAATGCTGTCCAATACTCCTCTTTTTAATTCAGGTATATTTGCCATGTTTTTTTCTCCTATATTATTTAATTGGTTTTACTGGTATATTAAAAGGGTTATATTAAAAGTTAATATAACATTCGTTATAATAACTATTGTTATATAACATTGTTTTACTTTATAAATGTTTTGGAAAAAAGAAAAAAAATAATTAAATATTTTCAGAATAATAATCGCAAATCTCAGTACACGGGCAAATTTCACACTGAGGACCAATAGGCTTGCAGATGTTTTGACCGAACTGCACCATCAAGTCATTTAACTTAATCCATAACTCCTCAGGAGCAATTTTGCATAAATCAACTTCAGTATCCTCAGGATCTTTTGTATCCACAAGACCTAAACGATTTGAGATTCTGTGAACGTGAGTGTCTACAGGAATTGCAGGTAGCTCAAATGCAAAAACCATAACACAATTTGCAGTTTTTCTTCCAACACCCGGAAGCTTTACAAGCTCCTCAACAGTGTCCGGAACTTCTCCGCCATATTGGTCAATCAATATTTGAGACACCTCCTGAATTCTGGCCGCTTTAACATTATAAAAACCGGCAGGCCTAATTAACTCTTTTACATCATCAATCGGAGCTTCAACAACTGCATAAATATCAGGATATTTATTAAATAGGTTCTCAGTAGCCTGATCGGTATTTTCATCACGGGTTCTTTGGGATAATATTGTCCTTACCAACACTTTGTATGGGTCATGGTCCAGAAATGTCCTTATCTCAAAAGTATTTTCCAACTGGTTTATCAGTTCAATTACTCGTTCTTCCTTATTCATTTTTTAACTCCAATTCAAATCCAAGTTCTGCCATTGCCTCAATAAAATTAGGAAATGACACATCAAATACTTCTCCGTTTGTAATTTCAATGTCATGCTTAAGACCAATCAATGAAAACGCCATTGCCAACCTGTGGTCCCCATGTGAGTCAACACGACCTGAGGTAACTCCCCCGGTAATGCTCATTCCATCTTCATGCTCTTCCAGTTTACAACCCAGTTTTTCAAGCTCACGACAGGTAGTGTCGATTCTATCAGTCTCCTTAACTCTGGCATGAGCAACTCCAGTAATGTTTGTTGTTCCATCAGCCATTGCAGCTAAAACAGCTACAGTAATTAACAAATCCGGAGCATTGGATAAATCAACATCAATAGCTTTCAGATTACCCTCTGATGCAATTTCGACATAATCTTCACCGCGTATAATTGTAGCTCCCATTTTTTGCAGAATATCCAAGATTACCTTATCGCCCTGCTTTGAATCAAAGAATAAATTTTTAATTATAGCTCTTCCACCATTAATAGCTATTAATGCCAAAAGATAAGATGCTGATGAATAATCCCCTTCAACAGTGTAATTGCATGCAACATAATCCTGTTTTATTACCTTAAACTCATCAATTTTGCAGTTTTGATGTTCCTTATCACAGCTTTCATGTTTTAAATAATAACCTTTTAAAACCTTGACGCCGAATTTTCTCATGATATCCAATGTCATGTTGACATAAGGTTTTGATTTGAATTCAGGCAAAACATATAAAGTCACACCAACTTCAGACAGCGGTGAAGAGATTAAAATTGATGAAATGAATTGTGAACTGACATTACCATAGATATTGGTTTCACCACCATGATAACCAGGCTTTATCAATATTGGTGCTTTTTCATTATCATTTAAAGATTCTGTTTCGATTCCTAAAGGCCATAAAGCATTCATCAACAATCCCATCGGACGAGTTTGAAGTGAGTCATCACCTGTTAAAACAACTTCATTATCGCTTAATGCTGAAACTGATGTCATTAATCTCAGTGTGGTTCCTGAATTTGCCAAATCAATAGGCGCATCCTGACTGTTGTGAAGTTTTCCGCCAGTACCACTTACTTCCAAATAATCATCATTTCTTGATATTTTTGCACCTAACGCTTTGCAAACACGAATTGAAGCTAAAGTATCCTCTGAATAAAGCATATCATAAAGTTTTGATGTTCCTTTAGCTAAACTAGCTAGAATTACTGCTCTGTGAGAATAACTTTTTGAAGGAGGTGCTTTTACAACCCCACCAATTTCTGAAATATTTTTAACTTTAAGAATCATTTTATCATACCAAAAAGAGATTGAACTTATTGATTTTCATAACTTCTAATATAAAATTTAATTGCATTAACTAATTAAATTTTTGGAAGATATTTAAAATTAATATCTCTTAAATAATTTTAAAAGAAGTTTCATATCAAAAAAAATAAATTCCCAATTATCGTTTGATAATTGGAACTGACAACATTAACAATGACATGAAAATCAAAAATATAGGATTTCCTGTCTCATACATCATTTTAGCATGTGCATGTTTTTCAAATACAGATATTTTCGAGTCATCCCTAGCAAACACGTCAATTTCTTCCTCTTCAGAAGTTTCATTATTTGTATTGAGTGTATCACTAGTAATATATGCTTCATTTATCTTTTCGCCCACAGTCAATGCTTTAGTAGTAATGTATAAAAATACGATACCCTCTTCAACAGTTAAATCCCCTATACTCCAAATACCTGTAGATGGATTGAATGTTCCTTTAGTGGCAGTGTGTTTAATATATTTTAAGCCATTTGGTAATATATTATGAATTTTAACGTTTTTTGCTGCATCAGGACCTAAATTATGAGCTTTTAGAATCCATGTTACATAATCGCCAACATATATATTTTCCTTATCCGCATCATTATCCAATACAATATATGCTCCAGATTCATTTGCTTCATCATCACTATTTAAAGTTGATTCATTAGACTCAGGAACGGATAACACCTCTTGAGAAGCAACATCTTCAGGTTCAGAAACTTCTAATTGAAAATCATCAGTTTGATTTTCATCAATTTCATAAGCATTGATGGTCGTGATCGAACAAATAAAAATAAATGCAATAATAATTAAAATAGCACTTTTTTTAAACATTACACCACATAAAATATTTTTTTAACCTAAAATTACCAACATCAAATTATTATAACTTAAATAACCAAACAAGTAGTTTAGAATGAAATTCAATCTAACATAAAGTAAACAATTATAATAGATTATAATAATTTTGTATGATAATATTTATAATTCAATTTAATAAATAATTATCTTTATGAATGAAATGGAAAAAATGAAAGCAGGTCTTGAATACTGCTATGATGATGAAGAAATTTCATTGATGAAATTACATGCAATTGAAAACGCAAACATATTCAATTCACTTGCCGAAGATGATTTGGACAAACAGCATGAAGTCTTAAGTGAAATTTTAGGTTCTGTCGGTGAAAAGGTTTGGATAGCCAAAAGATTTTGCTTTGACAATGGAAAAAACATCCACATCGGAAGCAATTTTACTGGAAACTTTAATTTAACAATATTGGACATTAAAGAGGTATATATTGGCGACAATGTAATGATTGGGCCAAATACGCTAATTACGACTGTTGGCCACCCGTTATCTCCTAAAAAAAGAAGAGAACATTTAGGGCAAGCCAGTGAAGTCAGAATTGGAAATGATGTTTGGCTAGGAGGAAACGTGACAATTCTTCCAGGAGTAACAATTGGCAATAACGTAGTTGTTGGAGCAGGAGCAGTAGTTACAAAAGACATCCCGGACAATTCCCTTGCTGTGGGCGTTCCTGCAAGAGTAATAAAAGAAATTGAAAACGATTTAGAACAGTGATATTTACATCACTCCTTAAAAAAAAGATAAAATGAATTCCAAAAACATCAATATAATAATTAACTCATTGATAGTTATTTTAGAAATAATTGGATTTATATTAGTTTTTAGTAAATTAGGAATCACTTCATTAGAATATTACACTGAAGACAGCAATTTACTGCTATTGATATCTTCAATAATCTTTTTGATTTATATTTCAAAAAATAAGGAATTGCCTACCTGGTTTGAATCCTTCAGATTTGTTGCAGTCGTTTCCACAACATTGACATTAATAATTGTCTTGACAGTACTGTCCTGGACAACAGATTTGGGGCTATATCACCTGCTATTCAATGGATCAATGCTGTACCACCATACATTATGCCCTATTTTAGCAATATTGTCATTTGCATTGCTTGAAAAGTACGAAAATATTAATGCAATTAAAGGACTCTATTTTACTCTAATCTATGCGGCAATAATGATTGTTTTAAATATTTTAAAAATAGTTGAAGGACCATATCCTTTTTTACGAATTTATCAACAGCCAATATCACATTCAATATTATGGACTATAGTTATTTTAGCTATAACCTATGCAATAGCTTTAATATTAAAAAAAGTTAATGGGAAAGTAATTATCTAATTACTTCCACAATCATATCCAAGTTTTCGGATTGTAGGATGTCAACTTTCTTACCTGATGCGCCGACAATCTCTTTTTTGATGTTTAACATGTCTTCAGGAACTACAATCTCACCTATTGTCAATTCATGATTTTCTTCTAGAACAGAACCGATTTCATCAATATCAGTTGATTTTAGATATCCTATGATTTTACCGGCATCACCTTTGAATGTTGGTCCGATTTTGGACATGTCAGGTTCAACTTCAATGATTTTTTCATGAACTTCAGGTTTTCCTGAGCTGATTTCCAAATCGTTGATTTTTAAGGTTCCTTTAATGTCCGCATCAAACTGATTGAAAACATCCACTAAATCTTCATCTGAAGTGTATACGTTTACTTCAGCAAGCTCTGCATTTAATGGTATTTTTGATGCTGACTTGAATCTTCTTACTTCATCGATTAGCTCAACTGTAGTTTCTCCTTTGGTTTCCATTTCCTCACTGATTAATTCATCATACACTTCAGGCCATAAGGTTGTGTGAATTGATTCATCAGAGAAGTATTGGTAAACCTCTTCAGTGAAGAATGGTGCAATTGGAGCCATTAACTTAAGACATGTTTCTACAACTGTTCTCAAGGTGTATTTTGCAGCCCTTCTTGATTCGTCTGAAACATCAGTGTATAGCCTGTATTTTACAGCTTCAATGTATTCGTCACAGAAATCATGCCAGAAGAACCTTTCGATTGATGTGATTGTATCTGCAAAGTTATAGTCCGCAAATGCCTGATCGACAGTCTTGTTCAGGTTGTTGAGCTTGGATAAAATCCATAAGTCAAGCGGTCCGAAGTTATCCTTAACATCTTCATATGAGACTTCTTCATCGAATATCTGCATACTGATGAATCTAAATGCATTCCAGAATTTATTGAGGAATCTGTAACCGTGCTTGATGTCTTTCCAGTCAAATATTACATCAGATCCAGGAACACTGTTTGCAGCCCAGGTTCTTAACGGGTCTGCACCGTATTGTTCGATGACCTCTTCAGGACCGACAACAAACTCAGGTCTTGATTTACTCATCTTGTTTCCGTCTTCACCGAATACCATACCGTTGATTACGATGTCATCGAACGGTTTTTGATCAGTTAAAGCCAAACATCTGAGAGTGGTGTAAAACGCCCATGTACGGATGATGTCGTGTCCTTGCGGACGGATATTTGATGGGAAATGATTTACGTAATCTTCATCAGGCCAGCCTGCAATGGATAATGGGGAGATTGATGAATCCATCCATGTATCGAGAACATCTTCCTCTCCGATGAACTCTTCGCATCCGCATTCGCATGCATGTTTAGGCTTGTCAACTGTTGGGTCAATCGGCAAGTCTTCAACGTCAGGCAAAATTACCTTTCCGCAGTCCTTACAGTACCATACAGGAATTGGAGTTGCAAATATTCTTTGTCTTGAAATACACCAGTCCCATTCCATGGAATCCGCCCAGTTTACCATACGGGATTTCATGTGTTCAGGAACCCATTTCATTTCATCCGCTGCAGTCTTGGTTTTTTCGATTAAATCCCTTACCGCTACAAACCATTGCTTTTTGACAAGAATCTCGATAGGAGTTTTACATCTCCAGCATTGTCCTACGTTCTGGTCGACTTGTTCCTGTTTTAACAGGTATCCTTCAGCATCCAAATCTTCAATAGTCTGTTTTTTACAGCTTTGAAGGTCCATTCCCTCATATCTTCCGGCGGCTGCGGTTAACTTACCTGCCTCGTCGATTGCATTGATGATTTCAAGGTCATATTTTTGAACCCAGCTTACGTCAGTCTTATCCCCAAAAGTACAAATCATTACTGCACCTGTACCGAATTCAGGATCCACTTCCTCATCCGCAATGATTTTTACTTTTTGGTGTGATAACGGCACTTCAACATATTTTCCTAAAAGATGTGTGTATCTTTCATCTTCAGGATGGATTACAACAGCCACACATGCAGACATGAGTTCCGGACGTGTGGTTGCAATCAGAATACCTTCATCCTTAGGGTCGGCCTGTTTTCCGGATTTCTGTGAAGATGCAATGTCCTCATAGGAATCTTCCACAGCAGGTGGGAAGTTTACATAGTTCAGGAATGTGGTATTGTCTGAGTATTCAACTTCTGCAAATGCAATAGCTGTCTGACAGCGAGGACACCAGTTGACAGGATGTATTCCCTGATAAATTAATCCTTCGTCATACATTTTTAAAAATGAATATTGGGTTTTTCTCATGTATTCCGGAGTCATTGTTACAAACTCGCGGGACCAGTCCTGTGAATAACCCATTGCTCTCATCTGTGATTTCATTTTTGCAATGTTGTCAGTGGTTAAGTCAATGCAGTATTGTCTGAACTGTGCTCTTGAAACATCGTTTTTGTTGATGTTGTGAGTCTCTTCAACTTTCACTTCAGTCGGAAGACCGTGACAGTCCCATCCCTGAGTGAACAGCACATCGTGACCTTTCTGTCTTCTGTATCTTGCATTCATATCAATGTAAACCCAATTTAAAACGTGACCTAAGTGAATAGATCCTGTTGGGTATGGTGGGGGAGTATCAATAACATATCTAGGACGAGAACCATCTCCAATGTATTTGTAGATGTTTTCATCTTCCCATTTTTGCTCCCAGACCTTTTCTTTTTTAAAATCATAGTCTTTAGGAATTTCTTTATTTGACATATATTTTCTCCTAATAAGTAAAGTAAAAATAATATTATTAATTATATTGTTTATTATTTAAAAAAGTAATTATGAACTAAGAAAAAATAAGTTAAAAAAATAATTATCCAGAATATAATATGAAAACAATGATTAAATCTATAAATAGTTAACTATATTATATAATAAATTCATATTATTAATATTATCAATTAATAAAAGGACTGTTTTAAAATGGAATTATTATGGTTTTATGTTGCAGTTGTGTTGGCTATAAGCGATGTATTGCACACTACATTAATGTGGAAGGTTTTAAATAACTTTTACATAGTGTTAGGTGGCCTAATCCAACAATCCACCCATTCCATATGGCAAACATGGGTGGTTCATGAAATCATGGAAGCCGGATTCCATTTTATAGTATTGTCAATAGTTTTCTTAAATCCCACTATTGGAATTCTAGCGGCCCTAATTCATTTCTTTATTGATGTGACCCATACCATATTCATACGCGATATGGGAGAGTTGCAGCACAGAGCACTTCACTTTGTTATTGAGTCTCTGGTTTTCATACTGATTTATGGATTTTAAAAATTAATTATGGAGTTATTAAATGCCAGTAATTACATTCAAATATCAAGATTTAAAAGATTTAGGAATAGATATGGAAAAAGATGAACTGATAGACACTTTACCTATGATGTCTAGCGATATTGAAGACTTTGACGATGAGGAAATCAAGGTCGAATTCTTCCCTAACAGACCTGACAACCTGTCTGTTGAAGGTGTGGCCAGATCCTTTAAAGGATTCATCGGTCAGGAAATCGGTTTTCCAGATTATGAAGTTGTAGAATCCGGAGAGTACGTTACCGTTGACAGTGACGTTGCAGAAATCAGACCTTACATCGGATTTGCAAAAATAGACAATGTTGATTTTACTGGCGATAAACTCAAATACATCATGGATTTCCAGGAAAACCTTCACTGGGTTATCGGAAGGGACAGGAAAAAAGTGGCAATTGGTATTCATAATGCCGATGTTGTTGAAGCTCCATTTAACTATATTGCAACTCCTAAAGATGCAAATGCATTCGTACCTTTGGAAAAGGACACCGAAATGACTCCACAGGAAATCCTAACCGAACATGACAAGGGTAAGGATTACGCTCATCTGATTGAAGATTTCGACAAATACCCATTGATTTTAGATAAAGACAACAATGTATTGTCCATGCCTCCGATCATCAACGGAGAGCTGACAAAAATCAAGGAAGACACCCACAACATTATTGTGGATGTTACCGGTACTGATGAAAGGGCAGTCAATCAGGCATTGAACATCATCTGTTCATCATTTGCGGAAGTTGGAGGTCAAATCAAGTCAATGGAAGTCAAGTATGAAGACAAAACCATTACAACTCCTGATTTAACCCCTCAAGAGATGAACGTTCATGTTGATACCGCAAACAAATTAATCGGCGGAACAAGCCTGACTGCAGAAGACATCAAGGAATTACTATTAAAAGCACGTTTTGATGCTGAAATATTAAACGACAATGAAGTTAAAGCAATTATCCCTGCATACCGTGTTGACATCCTGCATGAAGTGGACATTGTTGAAAACATTGCTGTTCAATACCACATTAACAGCGTTGAAGCAAAACTCCCTGACATCAACACTGTAGCTTATGAAAATAACTGGTTCAAGTCAGAAGCAACCATTCGTGAAGTGATGATTTCCTTAGGTTTCCAGGAAGTAATGAGTCTGATGCTTACAAACGAAGAGGCACACTACGAAAAAATGAATCAGGAAGAAAAGCCTCACGTGCAGGTTGCAAGACCGATCACTATTGACAGAACAATGATCAGAACCAGCCTAATCAACAGTCTGATGGAATTTTTAGAAGACAACAAGCATGAGGACTTGCCTCAAAAAATCTTTGAAATCGGTGACGTGCTATACCTGGACGATTCCAAAGAAAACAAGACAGTTTCATCTAAAAAATTAGCTGCACTGGTATGTCACTCCACAGCCAACTTTACTGAAATAAAATCCATTGTTACAAGTGTCTTAAGTAATTTAGGCTACACAATGGAGATATCTGACAGTGAAAACAAAACCTTCATTGAGGGAAGGGCGGCTGATGTGACTGGTGAGGCTAAAAACGGTACAGTCAAAGGATTCTTCGGTGAAGTGTCACCTGAAGTAATCACAAACTTCACTTTGGAGTACCCTGTAATCGCATTCGAAATTGAATTCATTAACAAATGAATTCACTAACTTCTTTTTTTAATACCACAGTTTTCTCATTTGAATTTCCATTTGGGAGTAATTGTTGACTGCCGGCGAAGCATCATAATTATTGAAAACAACTATAAAAATCAGCAAGACCACTATAATAACTATTAAAATTAATGTCCATTTTTTCAATTATTCACCAACCATTGTCAAAGTTACTGTTCTTGCATGTCTTGGTCCATCTAGTTCTATGAAAAAAACTGATTGCCATGTACCTAAATCAAGTTTCCCATTTTTAATCGGAAGTGACTCACTTGATGAAAGCAGAAATGACTTCAGGTGAGATCTAGCGTTATTGTCGATTCTGTCATGGGAATAGCTGAATTTATCAGTGATCAGATTGTCCAATGTGAACTCCAAATCCCTTAAAAGTCCGGACTCGTTTTCATTGACAACTATTGCTGATGTGGAGTGTTTTGAAAAAATGGAAACTATCCCCTCGTCAATGTCAATTAAATCGTTGATTTTTGATGTGATATCAATAATTTCAAAGTTTTTGTTTGTGTCTAATTTTAAAGAACTAGTTTTGACTGTCATCAATAATACTTTGATTTAAGCAGTATAAAATATTTTAAAAAAAATAAAATCAGTACATATTCCTGCGGGAATATGCAATGTAGATTATAAAGATTCCAATTAATATCAGAACTATCTGCGGGAATATTGCTGCCACTAACGCCGGAATGATTCCTAATGAAGCAAGCAACCATAACACGCCATAAATTACGATTAATGCACCGACTAACATGGCAATTTTGTAACCAATGTCCCGTAAATCAGGCAGTCCACCATATGGTATCGGCATCAAATCACCTATAACTCTTTGGTACCTTCATCAGTTCCAACAATGACACGGTCAACCATCTGTGAGAAAATTCCGTTTTCAACAACACCAGGAATTGCATTCAAATCAATTTCAAGGTGAGCCGGAGATTCGATTTCATCAAATTTGGCATCGATGACAAAGTTTCCGTTATCTGTTATTACAGGGCCGTCTTTTCTTTGAGCCATCCTTATCTCACAACTTGCCCCCATATCTTCAAGAGCTTGAATGACCAATCTTGATGCATCAGGCAACACTTCTACAGGAACAGGGAAATTGCCTAACTCTTCCACACATTTTGATTCATCAACAATTACAATGAATTCCTTTGCAGCATAATCCACTATTTTCTCTTTTGTGTGGGCTGCCCCGCCTCCTTTAATCAGGTTAAAGTCAGGGTCCACCTCATCAGCGCCGTCAACGGACAGGTCAATGTCATGCTCTTCCAGGGTGGTTATTGGAATGTTCCACTCCTTAGCTATCAGTAATGATTGAAATGATGTTGGAATTCCCATTACGCTGATTCCTTCATCACGAATTCTCATACCCACTTTTTCAATGAAAAAATGTGTTGTTGAACCTGTTCCAAGTCCTAAAACCATACCGTCTTTTACATATTCTGCAGCTTTATAACCTGCATTCTTTTTACTAGAATTATTGCTACTAGCATCTTTCATTTAAATCACAAACCCCAAAGTAAGTTTATTAAGTTTATAACCTTTCTTACATTCTTCCTTATGTTTTCCATCATTTTTCAGGACAATGCATTTGTCATTTTCCATCAATCCTTCAGGGAAACACAAGTCACGAAATTCACAAGTCTCTTCATCACAATCAGGAGCATTAAATGTAAATGTGGAACCTTCAAAAATGCTTTTGGATTGTGTCAATAAGTTTATTTTAGCTCTGTCGACTTCAACAGGAATTACTGTTTCTTCAGCATGTATTTTACATTTCTGTTCATTATCTTTAACATCGATAATTTCATATTTTCTGTCTTTTTCCAGGTTTCCAATACAGGATGATTTAAATCTGCAGTCTTCACACGCATCAGCAGGACCTAAAAAAACAAATTCCTGACCTTTTTTTGCTAAACTTTTTCCTATCAATGTTATCATTAAATCACCTCTGTCTTATGAGCAAGCTCATATGCGGCATCGCGAGAAATGCCGTTGTCTCCCAATATTGTATACCTTTCAGGCCTTATTTCATGAGCCATCATCAGCGCTTCAATAATATCATCGTCAGCCACACCGATTTCAGCAGCAGTGGTTGGAGCCTGAACAGCCTTTAATGTATTCTGTATGGCTTTCCAGTCCCCTCCATGAAGATACATCATCATTATTGTACCGATTCCGCACTGTTCCCCATGCAGAGCAGGTTTTTCCAATATCTTATCCAAAGCGTGTGAGAAGAGATGCTCGGATCCGCTGGCCGGACGGGATGAACCTGCAATGCTGATAGCCATTCCGCCACTGAAGAGGGATTTCATGACTATTCTTGCACTTGGCTCCAGGTTAGGCTTGATGTTTGAAATATTGTCGGTTATCAGATGAGCGGACATTATTGAGAGTGCCGCTGCAGATTCGCTGAATGTTTCATTTTTAAGCCTGTGTGCCAGTTCCCAATCCTTGATTGCGGTGAAATTGGATATCAAATCCGCACATCCTGCTGCCAAAAGCCTGAATGGAGATTGAGCCAAAATCTCTGAATCGGCAATGACTGCAATTGGAGAGTGAGCTGTAACGGAAATGGAAGTATTAGGATTTTTAATTGAAGCTAAAGGAGATACTATACCGTCATGAGAAGCAGTTGTAGGCATTGAAACAAAGTATACGCCCTGATTGAAGGAAGACAATTTAGCCACATCAATAACCTTTCCGCCGCCGATACCCAATACTGTGGTGTCGGGTGTTATCAGTTCTTCGACTTCGGAAATTGATTCGGCAGATGCCCTATCAACTTTGATAACATCATATTCAATATTTTCCTTTTCAAGACTTTCAATTGCAGGTTTTGCACCCACATCATATGTATGGGAACCTGTTACAATCAAAGCCCTCTTATCCAAGTGCAAAGACTTGCAAATATCGGCAGTATCCTTTATAATGCCCGGATCAATGTAAACTTCACGAGGCATTTGTATTTTCCTATTACTCATAATATCTCCTAAAATAAATTATACATTAATATATATGTATAAAATAATTATAAATAACTTTCTTTAAAAAAAATCTCAGAAGAATTTTCCAAATTCTTAAAAAACAAGCAAAAACCGTCCGTGAAAATATAACTTTAATACTTATTAAAGACATAATATTTAATATTATAAAAATATTTTAGGTGATATGGTGGAAAATTTTGATGAATGGTTTCATGACATATTAGAACAAGCAGACATAACTGATTCAAGGTATCCTATTAAGGGAATGGCAGTTTGGAGGCCATACGGTTTTCAGATAAGAAAACATTCCATGAACATTATTAAAAAATTACTGGATAAGGACCATGATGAAGTTCTATTCCCAATGCTTGTTCCGGAAAGTGAACTTGCAAAAGAAGGAATACACGTAAAGGGATTTGAAGACGAAGTGTACTGGGTAACAAAAGGCGGTCAAAGGGAGCTGAACGAACAGCTGGCTTTAAGGCCAACCAGTGAAACTGCAATATATCCAATGTACTCATTATGGATCAGGACCCACATTGACCTTCCTATAAAAATGTATCAGATCGTAAACACTTTCAGATACGAAACTAAACATACCAGACCTTTAATCAGAGTCAGGGAAATCACTACTTTCAAAGAGGCGCACACCGCCCATGCAACAAAGGAAGAGTCCGATGAACAAATCGAAGACTTCATTGAAATGTATAAGGAGTTCTTTGATGATCTGGGAATTCCATACCTGATTTCCAAAAGGCCTGAATGGGACAAGTTTCCGGGTTCAGACTACACCATGGCATTTGACGTGATTATGCCTAACGGAAAAACCCTTCAAATCGGTACAATACACAATTTAGGCCAGACCTTTGCAAAAACATTTGACATTACCTTTGAAGACAAGGACGGCGAACACAAGCTTGTTTACCAGACCTGTGCAGGAGTATCCGACAGGGTCATCGCATCTTTAATCGGAGTGCATGGGGACGATAAGGGTTTACGCCTACCACCAAAAGTATCACCGAATCAGGTAACAATCATTCCAATCCTATTCAAAAAAGGAAAAGAAGAAGTTTTAGCAAAATGCAGTGAAATCAAAGACACACTTGAAGATGCGGGATTGAGAGTCAACATTGATGACAGGGACATCAGACCTGGTAAAAAATTCAACGATTGGGAGCTTAAAGGAACTCCAATCAAACTTGAGCTTGGTCCAAGAGACCTGGAAAACAACATTACAATAGCAATGACCAGAGACACCGAAGAGAAAACCGAAATTCCATTGGACGACAATCTAGCGGACAGCATCATTGACCTGTTAAACCAATCCTCAGAAAACTTATCTTCCCAGGCATGGGACTTCCTGAATGAACATGTCAAGTTTGCACACAATCTGGATGAAGTTGCAGAGCTCGTGGAATCAGGAAATGTCGTCAAATTCTACTGGTGCGGAGAAGAAGAAGTTGGACATGAAATCGAAGAAAAAACAGGTTATGACGTTTTAGGAATTCAGGAAGAGGTCTCCGAAGGCAAATGTATAGCAAGCGGCAAGGATGCCAAATACGTTGCTTTAATAGCTAAAACCTACTAGTGATAATATGGACGACATCTATGCAATAATCCCCGTAAGCAAATTCAAAAATGCAAAAACCCGCCTATCACCCTTCCTTACAGAAAAAGAAAGGGAAAAGCTCCTTAAGGTAATGCTTCAGGACGTCACAGACACACTGAAAAAGCATGTGGATAAGATTTTCATAATCAGCCGTGACGAGGATGTGCTAAGCTATGCCGAAAGCCTTAATCTGGATACCATTTTAGAGGATGAAAACTCCAATTTGAACAAGGCGCTGACACAGGCAATGAAATACTGCAAGGGAAAAGCAAGAAAAATCATGATTGTGCCGTCAGACATTCCTCTCATCGGGAAAACCAATGTCAAAATGCTAATTGACGCATCAAAAAACCTTGATTTCATCATCGTTCCATCAAAAGGGGGCGGAACAAACATGATTATCATGAAGCCTATGGCCATCAGAACCAGATTCGAGGGATTCAGCTATAAGGAACATGTCAATGCCGCCGAAAGGAAAAAATTGAATCCTCAGGTTCATGATTCCCTGTTCATGGCATTGGATGTGAATACCGCTGAAGACTTGGGCGAAATCATGATACACGGTGAGAAAACACACACCAGACAATATCTGAAGGAATTGAAAGTGACCTTTGAACCTTTCAGAGGAAGCGAAAGAATTAAAGTCACAAGAGCTGATTAGATGATTGTAATGAGCATTGCAGGAGTTGACCCTTCAGGCGGGGCAGGGGTCTTTGCCGATTTGAAAACATTTCAGGCAATCGGAGTTTATGGAACCGGAGTGGTGACTGCCTTAACCGCTCAAAATCCATATAAATTTTTTTCAACACAACCGGTGTCACCGGAATACATTTCCGAACAGATTGATTCTGTTATGGACTCATATGAAGTGGAATTCATCAAAACAGGAATGCTTTACTCCCCAGAAATCATCAAACTGGTCGCTGAAAAGATCAGGGAGTATGATTTAAAGGCAGTGGTTGACCCAGTAATGGTTGCAACATCAGGCGGAGACCTAACCAAGGAAGATATTGCCGATGCATTCAACAAATATCTTCTTCCAGAATCCATTTTGACAACTCCAAATCTCAGTGAAGCTGAAAAGTTAACCGGCTTGAAGATTAACACCAAAGAGGATGCAATCAAAGCCTCTGAAAAAATAGTCTGCAACAGCTTAATCACAGGAGGCCATCTTGACGGCATCAACACCATCAATATTGACGGGGACATCACAATCAAAAAGCAGGAGCTTATTGAAACTGACAACCTTCACGGAACCGGCTGCAATTTATCTGCTGCAATCACAGCATATCGTGCAAAAAACAATGCCCTGCACACTTCAATCATGAAAGCGTTGGATTATGTATATGAAGGAATAAAAAACGGAAATTACGGAACTTTAATAGCCAAACTGTGATATCATGGATGAAAAAATTGTACTATGCACATGCAGCGGAATGAATCCCCGAGGGGAAGTGTCAAGAGTTAGCGTGTATGACCTGTCCGTAGAGCATGCTGATATCGAATACTGCTGTGTGGTGGCAAGCGGAGGAAACTTCAAGAAATTCATTGACCTTGCACAAAACCACAAAGTCATTGCCGTTAACGGATGTGAAAACTGCTGTCCTGAAACCATTTTGAAAACAAAGGATGCAAGCGTTGAATATAACCTAAACGTGAAGCAATTGCTCGAAGAGCATGACCTGAAAGCAGAATGCACAGTGCGCATTAATGAAAATGATGAAAAATGCGTAACTGTAATTAAAAACGAAATCTTAAAAATAAAAAAAGAAATTTAACGGGATTTAGCTTTTACAACTAGTCTCCCATATCTAAATCTTCAACTATGGTTTCCTGAAGAGCTATGAACTCTTTGGATTCCCTTTTTCTTGGCCTTTCTATATCAACATCAACTATATTTGCAATACGTCCGGGATTTCTATCCATTATCACAATCTTATCGGCTAAAAATACCGCTTCATCAACATCGTGAGTTACAAAAACGATTGTATTTTCAAATCTTTTCCAAACGCCAATCAGCTGCTCCTGAAGCTTGTGTCTATTTTGCATATCCAATGCAGAAAACGGCTCATCCATGAGCAAGATAGGTGAATGGTTAAGCAAGGATCTAATAATTGCAACCCTTTGTTTCATACCACCTGAAAGTTCATGAGGATAGCTATCCTTAAAGTCAATTAAACCGACACTTGTCAAATATCTTTCTGCAGCCTGAATGTTTTCCTCTTTTGAACCCTTCTTGGTCATTTCCAAACCGAAGGTAACATTCTGCAAAACAGTCAGCCATGGGAATAGGGAATACTGCTGGAAAATTACCGCCCTGTCTCCTGATGGCTTCTTGACAACCTCGCCATTTGCAACGATTTCACCGGAAGTAGGATGATCCAGGCCGGCGATTAATCTTAAAAGAGTAGTCTTACCACAACCGGAAGGCCCTAAAAGACAAACCAGTTCCCCATCATCAATAGTTAAATTGATATCCTCCAAAACAGATAACTTATCTGTCTTTTTACTTTCAAAGGATTTATTAATATTTTTAACTTCAATTGACATTCATAACACCTACCAAAATATCCTATCCTGAGCTTTTGTAAATACAAAGTCAAATACAAGTCCTATCAGACCAATTACTAACATACCTACAACAGTAGTACCTGTATCAAACAGGTTGGTTGCTGTTAAAATCATGTAACCTAAACCGCTGCTTGAACCGATCATTTCCGCTGAAATTGTACACATCAAAGCGATTCCAATACCTACTTTTAAACCGGAAACGATATACGGAACGGTTGAAGGAACTACAACTCTTCTTAAAACGTTCCAGTCGTTAGCACCTAAAGTCTGAGCAGATTCCACTAACACCTTATCAGTTCTTTTGACCCCATCTATGGTGTAAACCAAAATAGGGAACACACATCCCATAAATATAATAAACACTGCAGGAACGGTTCCGATACCGAACCAAAGAATTGAAAATGGAATCCATGCAACAGGAGGAATCGGTCTTAGAATACTTATTACAAAGGTACATAAGTCTTCCAAGGTTTTATACCATCCGAGAATAATACCTACAGGAATAGCTACAACAGAAGCTAAAATCAAACCTGCAAATACTTTGAATAAAGTATCGATAGTATTTGTTAGAAGTTTTCCGTTTTCAATGACGTTCCAAGCTGAATTTATCACATCTAAAGGACCTGGTAGAATATATGAAGAAAATAATCCAAATCCATTAGTTATTAAATACCAGAATAATATTAAAATTACTGGCACAATTAACGGAATAAATTTATTCTTGTAATTATCAAACATTTCATCACTTAATTAAAATTTTTATACATTAATAATTATGTTAACATCATATAAAAACTTTAAAAAAAATAGTCATGAACAAAAAGAGAAAAAGAAAATAAAAAAAAGAAATTTAAGAATATTGAATAAAATCAAAAATCTACTGTG
Source organism: uncultured Methanobrevibacter sp. (assembly GCF_946404245.1). GTDB lineage: Archaea > Methanobacteriota > Methanobacteria > Methanobacteriales > Methanobacteriaceae > Methanocatella. The sequence goes on along the minus strand of NZ_CAMJCX010000002.1, from coordinate 7,848 downwards.
CTAATTTGTAAGCGTCATATGCAGCATAGATTGAGAAAATTATATTAATAATTGATGTCAAAAATCCTGTAAAGAAACCGACAATCATCAATACAATCAAAATTACAATAAATATTAATCCTTTTTGCATATCACCAGCATAGATTTGACCTAATCCTGGAATCAAGAATGATAATATCGCTGCGAGTATAGGATTTGCCATGTGTTTTACCTCCATTTAACTATTAATCATAACTATCGTTAAAGTCATTAATATATTTTTTTAAAAAATAGGCAAAATTGAAAGTAGTTTAGACAAATAAATAAAAAAAGAAAAGATTATGAAGCATCAGCTACTTCAATAGCCTCTACTTCAATATCGTTTGAGAAATCATTATCTTTTAAAACAGATTTGGTACTCATTGCACCGAACAGCATTGTAGACAGATTATGCACCATTGAAGATGTTGACGGTGGAATTACACCCATTACGCCTAAAACCAATAGTGAACCGTTTACTGCAACAATGTTGCGGTAGTTGGAGTTGATTTTGTCCAACATTCCTGCACTCAGTTTTCTAAGTGTTACAAGATCATACAAATCATCGGAAAGCAGTGAAATATCCGCAACCTCACGGGCAATATCAGATGAATGTTTCATTGAAACGGACACATCCGCAGCCGCAAGAGCAGGTGAATCATTAATGCCGTCCCCTACCATGATAACTGTCTTGCCTTCAGCCTTAAGCTCTTCAACAATCCTTGACTTGTCTTCAGGAAGCACTTGTGACCTGTATTCGGTGATGCCCAGTGCCTTAGCACCTGCTTTAGCACCGCTTTCACTGTCTCCTGTGAGCATGATGACATTTTCAATGCCCAATGATTTCAGCTCTTCGATTACGTATTTTGCCTCTTCACGGACAGGGTCGTCAATGCAAATGAGTCCTTCAAGTTTTCCGTCGATTGCCAGATAAACAACAGAATGCTCTTTTGCCTCTTTTTCGACCTTTTTCTCTTGAGCTTTGGTTAGCTTGACTCCCTCATCGTCAAACAGGAAGTGTCTTGATCCGATTACTGCACGTTTACCGTCATATTCGGTTGCAATACCGTGAGCTACGATATATTCAACTTCACTGTGGTCCTCTTCATGTTTGAGACCTTCCTCTTCAGCCTGTTTTACGATAGCTGTAGCGATACTGTGTGCAAAGTGTTCCTCAATACATGCCGCCATCCTTAGGATGTCATTGCGTTTGTATCTTCTGGACATTGGAATGACTTCAACAACTTTCGGTGTTGCGTTGGTCAATGTTCCGGTCTTATCGAATACAATGGTGTCGGCATTTGCATAAGCTTCAAGGAATTTTCCACCTTTAACCATCATTCTGTTGTCTGATGCTTCACGCATTGCAGATATGATGGATAGTGGAGTGGTCAATTTGATTGCACATGAGAAATCAACCATCAGTACAGACAATGCCTTTGATGCATTTCTTGTAATCAGATATGTCAATGCTGTTGCAAGGAAACTGTATGGGACAATTGAATCAGCAAGTTTTTCTGCCTTACTTTGAGTTTCAGCCTTTAAATCCTCTGAATTTTCAATTAGGTCAATAATCTTGTTTAATCTGGTTTCCTTATTCATTGAATAAACTTCGACAATAATATTTCCCTCTTCAATGACTGTTCCGGCATGAACTGTCTTGCCTTCAGTCTTGTGAACCGCTAACGGTTCCCCGGTCATTGAAGCTTCATTAACCATTGCCTCGCCGTCAACTACTTTTCCATCAACAGGGATCACATCACCCATATGGACTTTGATTTTATCTCCTTTTTCAATATCCAATGCAGGGACTTGTTTTTCCTCGCCGTCGTCTCCGACTACCCAAACTGTATCAATATTTAAAGCTAAACTGTCTTTTAATGTACTTTTAGCTTTCTGTACTGTGTAGTCTTCTAAAGCGTCGGAGATTGACAACAAGAACATCATGGAACTTGCAGGCTGGTATTGTCCTTGTAACAATGCCCCTGCAACTGCAGCACCATCGAGTAAAGCCACATCAACACGGAAATCTGTTAAGCTGTCCAATCCATTCCAAACATAATGGATTGCACGATAGATTGTTAAAGCGTTTTTGATTGGGAGTGGCAGGAACCATCTTCCAAGCAACCTGCGTCCAATCATTTTGGACAGTTTCAGGTAGAAATCGTCAGTGATTTCTTTTGAAACCTGAGTCTGAGTTGGTTCAGCTTCAAACAAATCGTCAATGGTTATTCCGTTTAGAATACTGAATATTTTTTGCTTGCTTTCAGTATCACCGTCATAGTATATTGTTATACTGCCGTTTCTGTGTGATGTGAAAACGTCATGAATAAAATCCTGATCTAAAAGTAATGAAGCGAGACCGTAGCCTTCCTCTTTTGTGAAGGCCCATTGGCCGGCACGGACTCTTAAACGAGGCCCGCTATCATGCATTACTTGATATTTCATTTTTATTACCTTGAAAAATTAAATCTAATCTTTTGCTTCTACGTAAATTTCTTTTTTATCTTCTTCGTGAGCGTCAACAACAATGTCTTCTGCGTTTTCTCTCATGTCTTGGAAGCATTCTTCTGCATCTTTTTTAGCAGACATTACGGTAGCCATACCTTGGGTTGCGGCATCTTTAACAACTTTTGATTCTAATATTTTTTTACCAACAATAGCTGTTGCGATTCCTGCTGCAAAAATTAAAGCATGTTTATGTTCTACACAAGTATTAATTATATCTTCACGTTTCATTTCTATACCATCCTAAAAAAAATTTTTAATTTACCTGATAATTTAGGCAAAACTAAATTATCACATCACTACATATGTAAACAATATTATATATATTTTAGGCAAACCTAAATACAAGGGAATATTGTATAAAATCAAAACTTGAAGCTCAGAAAAAAAGTAATTTGATTACATCTGCAAATATAACCCCGTGACAGTTCCATCCTCAATTTAGCCACATGAGTTATTTGACATATTAGATTAACTAATTTATCATATTTAAAGTATTCGATTTTAAGAGCTTTTTTAAGTTAAACAAAGAATAATATTTAGTTAAATAAAAAAATAATTTTTGATAATCAAAAAAATAGTTTAGATAATCCTAAAAATAGAAAGAATTGGAAATAAAGAATTTTAAGCAAACCTAAATTGAAAATCAGAATAAAAAAAATAGTAGAGAAATTATTTCTTAATAATCTCACGAGCGATAAGAGCACCTAATGCAACATCATGGATTAAATTAGCCTTTGCGGGATAGTGCCCAGGAGCTAACAAATGCAACAAACTAGGTGATCTACCATGTCTGTGTCTACGTCCCATTTGAACAACCTCGCCTTGAAGAAGGCGAGGATTCCTAGAGTTTTGTTTTTATTACTCAATCGTTTATTGAGTGCTTTCTAGGCAATCCCCGGGGTTCCACCGGTTAAGTATGTTAATAGCAGCATTGACATCCCTATCTAATTTTTCACCGCATTTCGGGCAAATCCAATCTCGTGTTTTCACATCTAAATTTTCATTTATATGGCCGCATTTGTGGCATGTTTTACTGGTATTTTTGGCATCAACAAACACTACTCCTTCAGCTTCTGGCTTGTACCATTCAAATTTCTTTTTTAATTTATTTATGAATTCAGATAGAGGAAAAATCAAATTTTGTTCTCCTCCGATGAGTATTTTGATTTTAGCATAATTTTTTTCAAAAACTATGACATCATATTTTTTTACGAGGTTATAAGAAAGTTTTTCTAGGTAGTCTTGTAGTTTGTTGGTTCTTTTGTTGTATTGTTTTTGTAGTCTTTTTAGTAATTCTTTCTTTTTTCGGCTTAATTTTTTTCTGCATGGGCTTATTAATTGGTTTAGATATTTTATCATTTTGTTTTCATGATTTACATCGAAATGTTCTTTAACGCCGTCGCTTGTTACTATCCAGCCGTTTTTATTTGAATTTATATCAACGCCTATTTTCTTTCCAGTCAATTCAAAATGTTTAAGAGTATCATAGTTTATGTTGATTATAGCATAGTAATGTATACCATCATATTTTATTGTTATATTGTTGATTTTGAGATCAGGTTGGTTTAACAGTTTTCTGTACTCTTTACTGGTTTGAAATGGTATTTTTCCGTATTTTCTTAATGATATTTTGTTTTTTTCTATGATTTTCTTGTTTGGTGGAATAGTTTGTCTGAAGCTGAATTTTTTATCTTTTTTGCGATGAAAAGTTGGAAGATTATGAGCAGGATTTTTAAAAAAATTATTAAAAGCGTTGGTTAAGTCTCTTATGGACTGCTGTAAACTTGTGGATTCCATTTTATCCAAATAAGGGATTGATTTTTTGTATTTCATCATCAAATTATATAAGAAGGTGTAATTGGGTTTTATACTGTTATCCTTTTCGTATAATTTGTTGTATTCATTTAAGGTTAGATTGTAAACTTTCCTGACACAGCCGAAATTCTTATGAAACTCTTCAATTTGTTCAGGTGAAGGTTTAAGTCTAACCTTAATAGCCATTACTCGTTTATCCATTATATATCCACCACATTTTTGAATTAAAACTATATGGTTCTTTAATTTTAACATACAAAAATTAAAGACTCACTAATATTAAATTAACAACTTCCCCATTTATAAAGAAATAGTAAGAGAGCATATGAAAAGTATTAATTTTCCAATATTAATATGAAAATCAAAAAGTATAGTGAATATAATAATCCCCCTAAATACCTTATAAAAAAAGCTTATTTTAAAAAATAACTAATTATATAGACAATTAACAAAAGTACACCCAACTTTTCAATTCATCCCCGACTTGCAGAAGTCGAGGTATTCTCGAATTTTAAAGATAAAATATAGGATAACAATTGTTTTAAGAAATTATAGCCTAACCTGTGTTAGACAGCGTGCAGGACATTTCATCAGACATTCCAAACACTGATTGCACCTTCTGTTGTTCAATGTCCATGTCTTATTATGCCCGCTGACAGTGATTGCATTAACATGACAGACAAATTCGCATTTTCCACATAATGTGCACTTATGAATATCATTTCCTATGCGCCATCGTGATTTATGTGATGACCTTAAAAATTCAGAAAACAAGTGCATACCCAATTCCAGGCCAATTGAAGAATGACCCATACCATGCCTACTTCTCATTTCACACGCCTCATTTTTAGGTATACCTAATTATATTGAAAATATTATATAAATATTTTGGAATGCCTAAATTTTTAACAGTTAAAAGTTAATAGTTACTTGAAACAAAAAATAGAATTTAGTGAGATTATGAATGTGGATAAAAAATTTTTCTCAAAGGTAGGATTCAACTATCTGATTTATGGAATTGCTTCAATAATTATTCAGGTAATCATAATAAACATTTTAGGACTATTAAATTCCAACCTAATTTATGATTTCAATTCACTGACCATAATTTCAGCAATCTGCAACTATATCCTGCCATTCCCTATTCTAATTTATCTGATGGGAAAAATATATTCGCAAACACCGGAAAAAAACACATTGACAGTTAAGAGATTCATTGCCTACATCGCAGTAACATTGACATTGATGTGGGCCGGAAACATCATAGGACTGGCAATAACCGCACTTATCAGCTTCATTACACCATTTGAGGTGTCAAACCCCGTCCAAAGCATGATCAATTCATCTGACATATGGCTTAATCTGATGCTGATAAGCATCATAGGCCCTATTTTTGAAGAAATATTCTTTAGAAAACTGCTGATTGACAGGACAATGAAATATGGTGCTAAAGCATCCATTCTGTTATCCGCACTTCTGTTTGGACTGTTTCATGGTAACCTGAACCAGTTTTTCTATGCATTCCTAATCGGAGGCTTTTTTGCATATGTATATATCAGGACAGGAAAAATTAAATACACAATCCTGCTTCACATCATCGTCAACCTGATGGGATCCGTCGTCAGCCTGTTTGTCGTAAGCGGTGTAGAGCACATTACTTCAGGATTTGTGCAGCCTCTCGACATAGTTATTGTAGTGCTATACATAATGATAATATTTGCATCATTTTTAATCGGCATCATAAAACTAAGCGGCTTCAAAAATGTTCGAATAGCAGAACTGCCTGGAAAAATAATACTTAGAGAACCAGTTAAAACAATAATTCTAAATCCGGGAATGATTCTTTTTATAGGATTCAGTATTGCATTGATGATACGTCAAATTATAGCCTAAATTCTCAAAACAAAAAAAAGAAAAAAAAGATTATGGGAAAAGATTAACTCCCATAGCTTCAATCATAGATTGGACACCTAAAATAATAATAACTACCCCACCAAATATCTCGATATAATCTGCATATTTGATAGCGACTTTAGTTCCGTATGTTCCAAGAAGGAACCATATGATTACAGCAATTAAACTTAATCCAGCTAAAATATATGGATCTACATGCGCAACTGCACCTTGTGATGCGAGAACCAAGTTTTCTATGTTTCCAAAAATAAGCAAACCGGAAAATGGAGCATAGTCTTTTAAATTAACCATTGTTTTCGCCCCTTTTAGTTTTTTCAATGTTCTGGACAGCACCGTGAATTGCTTGAATACCTAAAATAACAATTGCAAGACCACCAATAAATGTGATGTAATTTGCATATTGGATTGCAACTTCTGTAGCTACGGTTCCAATAGTTAACCAGATAATTACGCAAATAATACTTAATCCACCTAATATTTTAGGGTCTGCGCCTTGAACTACACCTTGTGATGCTAGAATCAAGTTTTCTATGTTTCCAAATATAATTAATCCTACAAAAGGTAAAAATTGTTCTAACAAATTATCACCATAAAAATATTTGTCATATTAATTATTTAAATGTGAGTATTAACTACTATTTAGAAAATGAATAACTGCAACCAATTTAATACCAATGACAATTATTGATATTTTACGGATTTCAAGGACATATTTGACATTAACCAGGCAGCATCATGAGTTAAATGCGAATCAATGAAAACCTACTCATCAACAACTATTAACAAAACTAGACCAAAATACAACAAAATATTAAAAAAAGAAAAATAGTAAGAGAAAATTAAGCTTTATCTTCTCTTTCCTCTTCAATAGCTTCAGTGACACTGTTTAAAATCTGAAGAGATTTGGAAAATGCAGGCATACCTGAAGTCAACAGTACAACTCTCAATACATCAACGATTTCCTCTTTGGTGATGCCCAATACTTCAATTGCACTTCTCATCTGTTTTTTGGTAGCTCTTGGATCAGCACGGGAAGCGGTGATACCAATAGCAATTAATTTTTGGGTTTTGTAATCTAAAACTTTACCGTCCCATACTGTATCGTTAATGCTTGATACCAATTCAAACAAGTCAGGATGGCTGTCTTTTAACTCTCTTATACCTTTTCCGTAATATACATCGCCTTTCATATAACTCTCTCCAAAATAATTTTAATTAATTAATGATTTAATTTTTAAGTTATATATAATTAATAGCTACTTTTTCTTTTCATGAATATTAATTCAAAATATTTGTATAAAGTTGATTGAAAAATATGCATAAGTGGTAGAACTTTTTCGTGAGTTTCAATATAACTATGTTCATTGACTTCATTTACAACATCATCATTAACTTCCCCAATCAGCAATGGCAAATCTGGATTATTCAACTTTTGGTTCCTTTTGATCAGCTTCATGTTGCTGTTGGCGTAACACACTTTAAATTATCTACTACTTTTTAGTGAATTTTGTTTCCACATTTAACAAACAAATATAACTTGTCAAATGCCTTACAAAAATTGGACATACAAACCATTAACCTATATAAAAA
>NZ_CAMJCX010000001.1 GCF_946404245.1 uncultured Methanobrevibacter sp. | reverse complement strand
CGATTGTCAGGCTCAGTGTTTCCGTTCTGGCACATCCGCTGGAACAGGAAAACAATATTATAGCTTTCATTAGAGGAGAAGCAATTAGAAAAGCTTCTCTAATTACTTCCTTATCCGGCAAGTCCTTGAAATATATCGGAGCCGGCTTTTGAATGCTTTTTTCATTAATCTTAGGCAGTGACAATATCTCTATGTCATAGAATTTATAGAAATATTTGATGCAGTTCATCTCTTTTCTCACAGTTCCCGGAGCATAATGCTGATACATGTAATGCCTGTATTCAACCAATTTTGCTTTCAAGCGACTGTGTTTCCATTTCACACCATTCATCTCATCTTCTTCAGCTTCATCAAGAAGCTCTTTTAAGCTCATACCGAAATACTCACAGTACTTTCTAAGCGAAAGTTCATAGCTTAAGAATGTGCCCTGTGAATGGTTACAGCTTATTGAAAAATTTCTTAATAACTCGTCATTTATCATACTAATCACTTTTATTGCTTATTTATAAAAAATCTTGAGAGAGAGCGGTTGAAAAGTAATAAGTATCTGAACTTTTGAAACTGTTCGTATAAAACAAAACTATATATAAAATAATGATTAAAATAATAACAATTCATAAATTAATGAATTAAAATTATGGAGATTTAAAAATGAAAGCTAATGCTCAAAAAATAGCTGATGGAGTATACTGGATCGGTGTACTCGATTGGGATTTAAGAACATACCACGGTTACACCTTAGACGGAACAACCTACAACGCATATTTAGTATTTGGAGAAGACAAAGTAGCACTTATTGATAACGCTTACCCTGGTAAAACCAAAGAAATGATGGCACGTATCGACGATGCTTTCGCACAAGAAGGAAGAGACGTTAAAGTTGACTACATCATTCAAAACCACGTAGAAAAAGACCACTCCGGTGTTTTAGTGGACTTACACAAAAGATTCCCGGAAGCACCTATCTACTGTACCGAAATCGCAGTGAAAGGTTTATTAAAACACTACCCTTCACTTGAAGGAGCAGAATTCATTACTGTTGGAACCGGAGACTCATTAGATGTTGGCGGAAGAACCCTAGCATTCCTCGATGCATTCTTATTACACTGGCCTGACAGCATGTTTACCCTACTTGCTGATGAAACCGGTATCTTATTCCCTAACGATGCATTCGGTCAACACTTATGTTTCACCAAAAGATTCTCTGATGAAATCCCTGAAAACGTGTTAATGGACGCAGCACAAAAGTTCTACGCAAACTTAATCACCCCACTCTCAAAATTAGTTCTCAAAAAACTAAACGAAGTAGTGGAATTAGGTTTACTTGATCAAATCAAAATGATTGCACCATCCCACGGTCAAATCTGGACCGACCCAATGCAAATTATCGGAGCTTACCAAAACTGGGCTACTGGTGTATGTGAAGACAAAATCACTATCATCTACGACACCATGCACTACTCAACCCAACAAATGGCTCACGAAATTGCTGAAGGTGCAATGTCTGAAGGCTACGATGTAGAAATCTTCTTCTTACACGAAGATGAAAGATCCGAAATCGTCAAAAGTATCTTAACCAGTAAAGGTATTGCTGTTGGAGACCCTACCATCAACGATGTACCATATCCAAGTATCGGGGACATCATGTACTACTTGAAAGGATTACTCTTCAACAGAACAGGTATTGAAAGAAAAGCAGTTACCTTCGGTTCCATGGGTGGAAGAGGAGGAGCTCCTCAAAAACTCGCTGAAGAATTAGGAAACTGCGGATTCGACATTGTAGATACCCAAGAAATCTACTTCGTACCAACCGCTGACGAAGATGAAGCAAGCTACGAGTTAGGTAAAAAATTAGCTCAAGCTTGTAAAGAATTATAATGGTGATTAATATGGTTAAATACGAACATGAAATCGGAATTACAAAAGGAACCCCTGTAGAAAAATTTGTTGCAGGAAACTTTGAAGGAGAAACCAACGAAGTAGGAATATACTTAGCTATGTCCAGACAAGCTTCCCGTGAAGGTTACGGAGAATTAGCTGAAGTATTCAAAAGATTAGCTTGGGAAGAAGCTGAACACGCTGCAAGATTCTGTGAAATGAACGGAATCATCAAACCAACCCTCAAAGAAAACATCGAATGGATGATGGGTGGAGAAAAAATGGCTAATGCAGAAAAAAGAGAAGCTTCCGAAAAAGCTCAGGAAGCAGGTATCGAAACTGCTGCTGATTTCTTCAGAGAAAGTTCCAAAGACGAAGGTCGTCACTACAAAATCTTGGAAGGAATCCTAGAAAGATACTTCTAGATATCTTAAATCGAAAGAATTTAATTATTCTTTCATCATTTCTTTTTTTCAAAAACTTTATAAATAATAAAAAGATAATTATTATTAATTTTATTAAACATTTTGTTTAATGGAATTGGTAATGAATCTATAGCAAGGAAAAAACAGACGGCGAGAATTGAATTCTCTAAAAACCTTACTAATAATCGATTCATTACCTGTTTACTTGTTCTTTATTTTATAGTATAACAAATATATTGAAAAAATTATTATTAATGTTAAATTAATATTAATGTTCAATTCCATTATACCACCCCCTTTAAGTTGTAAGGGAGAGGAATAATAACAAGCAAACTCCATTCACCAGTCAACATCTGTTTTTTTAAAAAAAAAGTTGCAGGCAAGATACCCGCAACTTCTGACTGGATTTTTTAATAATTAGTTTTCACCAATTAAGAGAAAAAAATTCTCCAATAATCTATTATATTCTAATAATATTTAAAATAAGCAGTTCTTTTTGGCTACAATTTTACATACTCAAAGCAATTTTTATAAGAACCCTGCAACCAGACTGAATACAATTATCATTGCCATAACAACTGACAATGCATTAACGATTGGCTTGTAGTGCTCTTCAGACAGTTTATAACTCAATAATATCTCAAGCATGTAACCTCCATCCAAAGGTTTAAGCGGAAGCAGATTAAAGAGACCAATTCCAAGGTTCAGCATGAACACCCACTGGAAAAGTTCAAGAAGCTCAAATAAAATCCAAGGCAGAGGACCTAAACTGTCGTTTACCAGTTCGAAATGTCTGTTTGCCTGAATTCCGAAAAATCCTCTGGACTCGTTGTTTGGATTCTCATCAAGAGTGAGCGTATATGTGCCCTGATTGGTTTTGACAGTGACATTATCTCCGGGACTGTATGAGCTGACAGCATTTGTATAATCTGTGGCATTGCCTATTGTATGGTTGTCAATAGCCTGCAAAACCATGCCTTCCTTTAGGATACCGTCTGACGGAGAATCAGTAACAATTCTGTCAATAGCTATTCCGTCCTCTGCAAAGTAATATGGAATTCCTGCAGATATCAATGACACTAATAAAATTGCAATTACAGCCAAGGAGATGTTTGCAACGGAACCTGCAGCATAAACCCTAAGTCTTGAAGACCTTTTGGCTGCCTTCAGCTCATCCTCGTCAGGCTCTACGAATGCCCCAGGAATAATGGCAAACAGCAATAACCCTATTGATTTGATTGAAATCTTCTCACCGACTGACTGAACACCGTGTGAGAATTCATGGACTACCAATACAGTGGCTAAAGCTATTAAACCATAGAAAAATGGAATATAAATTGATGAACCCGGCATTTCCACACCGGGAATTATTATAGAAACCGCAGGTGTTTCAAAAACCGAAGGCAGTGAACTGATCAGCGTCCATGTAATAAAAATCATGGCTCCAAAGGCCACAACAATTCCAACATTCATGTACCATCGCCAGAATGTAGGAGAAAAATTAGAAATCCTGGATATCAGTCCCCTGAGTCTTTGAGTCTTCCACATTATAACAGGGAAATTTATCTCAAAGCCATGCCTTTCCAATCTGTCATGCAATACTGCGGACAATATCCAGATGACAGCAAAAGCTATCAAATAATAATAAATACCATTCATTAAAAATGCACTTCCTCTACCAAAGTAGTGAATCGAACATCACAACATCAACTATATCGCCTTTCTGATATCCTTCATCATTTTCGTTTATGATAATATAGCTGTTCGCCTCAACCATTGACCTAATTATGCCGGAACCTCTGTTGAGGACATGTTTCGCATATTCGTCATCTGCGACTGCACGTATAAAATCAGTCCTGCCCAATTGGGAAGGGACTTTTAGTTGAGATTCACGGTTGACAATGTGAAAATCAAATGATCTTCCCTGCATTTCAAACAGGTATTTTCTTGCAAAAACATCAAATTGACTCATTGCAGCTACAGGCTGGCCTGAAAATGTAAATATCATTTTATCGTTGATAATTCCAGCACCTGCAGGCTTGCCAGGCCTCATTGCAACGCCGTGGAATAGGATTTCTCCAAGGTCATTGACAACATCCAAAACAACATCACCCTTACTGATAGCTGTTCCGCCGGTTGTCATGATGACATCATAATCCTCGGAAGCCTTTAAGACAGCTTCCCTGACTTCATCGAAGGTATCTCCCGCATGACCAATTTCACAGATTGCACCTGAATCTTCAATCATTGCCTTAATTGTGAATTGATTGGAGTTGATGATTTTAGCCTTGTCTATTTCTTCTTTGGTAGGTTCAACAAGCTCATTTCCTGTTATGATAAGTTTAACTCTAGGTTTTTTATACACTTTAACTGTATCATAACCGGCTGAAGCGATTAAACCCAGCTCCTGATATCTGATAAAAGTATTCTTATCCAATATCTTCTGTCCTTTTTCAATGTCTTCTGATTTCGGACTGACGTTTTCGCCGGGAGTTACTTGGGAGTAGATTGTCAGCTCATCGCCGTCAGTGGTAGTGTATTCCTTCATGATGACTGCATTTGCACCCTCAGGAATCGGAGCCCCGGTGGCTATTACAATAGCTTCATTTTCACCTACGGTCTTATCTGAAAAATCCCCAGCGCCGATTGCGTCAATTATTTTTAGTTGTTTAGGAGCTGATTGGGATGCTCCAAAGGTGTTTTCACCTATTACTGCAAAACCGTCCATTGCGGACTTGTCAAATGGTGGTGAATCATGAAAAGCCATGATGTCTTCAGCTAAAACCCTTTTGTGAGCATCATAGATAGAAATCTCTTCTGAATCTGTGTATTTCTGATTTTCACCTATAAGCTTTAAAGCATTTCCTACAGAATCTAGTTTAGACAAAAACATATTTTTAAACTCCCCCAAGTCCATTATGCCATGTACTTTTCAATGACGCCGTGATATGCATTGTCTAAATCTTCATAGCTGAATTCGTGATCATTAACATTTAATGAAGTGCCTTTTACTTCACCAATTACTTGACAATCCACATCGATTTTAGCTAAGACATCATCAAGCGCATCAGCTTTGACAGTTAACAAGTATCTGCTGTGACTTTCTGAGTACAGCAATTGGATTTTGTCCAGTTCATCATCAGTCAATGTGACTTCACAGCCAAGTCCTGATTTGATGACCATTTCTGACAATGCCACTGCAAGACCTCCTGCTGAAACGTCGTGAACTGCAGTGATGTCTTTGTTTACATCCTCATCGATTAATTTCAATACTGTCTGACCGTTAGCGACTTCATCTTCAATCCTGATTCTTGGAGCGGTTCCCACTTCAAGGTTGTGGATGCATCTGTGATATTCTGAACCTGTCAGCTCATCGTAGGTTTTACCGATTAAAATAATCTTGTCACCTTCGTTTTTGAAGTCCATGGTTCTTATGTTTTCAATGTTTTCAACACCGATTACACCAACAGCAGGTGTTGGGTTGATTTTGATTCCTTCAGTTTCATTGTAGAAACTTACGTTACCGCTTATGACAGGCGCATTGAATTTTTCAGCCACCAAACTCATTCCTTCAATGGCAGTCTTGAATTGCCAGAGAATTTCAGGTGTTTCAGGGTTTCCGAAGTTTAGACAGTCAACGACTGCATAAGGGGTTGCACCCATAGAGATTACGTTTCTGATAGCTTCAGCGACACATCCTGCTGCCCCGTCAAATGGAGACAATTTTGTGTGGATTGTGTTTGAGTCTGTTGTAAGTGCAATTGCAGTGCCCTCATCAATTCTTAAGACCGCTGCATCATCGCCAGGTTTTACGACGGTTCTTACCTGAACCTCATGGTCGTACTGTTTGTAAACCCACTGTTTGGATGCGATATTTGGGGAAGCCAATAGCTTAGGCAAGGATTGGTAAACTCCAGGTTCTTTAAGTTCAATCTTTTGGGTGTCCTCTGGAATTTCTGCAATTGGCCTGTCGATTGAAGGTGGGTCTGCAAGTAAAATAGTCGGCAAGTTTGCAAGCTCTTCGCCTTCATCGGAAATAATCATGTTGTTTCCTTCAATGACCTCACCGATTACTGATGATACGATTTCATGTTTGTCACAGATTTGCTGAGCAAGTTCAATATCATCAGGGTTCAGGACAAATACCATTCTTTCCTGGGACTCTGAAAGCATGATTTCATATGGAGTCATTCCGGTTTCCCTAAGTGGAATTGCACGCAGGTCCACTAATGCTCCATTTTCGGACGCATCTACGAGTTCTGAAATACAGCAGGTAAGACCTCCTCCACCAAGGTCCTTTACACCGCTTACATTGATTTTTTCAAGGATTTCAAGTGAAGCTTCGAGCACTCTTTTTTTGGTGAACGGATCTGCCACCTGTACAGCGGGCCTGTCTTCAGTTTCAGAGTCTGAGGTTAACTCCTCTGAAGCGAATGTTACACCGTGAATTCCGTCACGACCGGTTGTTCCGCCCATTAATAGGAATTTGTCACCGATGTTTGGTGCCTGTGCCCTTACGATGTTTTCCTTTTCAACAAGCCCTACGCACATTACATTTACAAGAGGGTTTGTTCTGAATGATTCGTCAAATTCGATTTCACCTGCGACAGTTGGAACTCCTACACGGTTTCCGTAGTCGGAAATTCCTTTTACGACATGTTCAAACAGGTATCTTGATTTTTCATCTTCGAGAGGTCCGAATCTAAGTGAATCAAGAAGTGCAATAGGCATTGCACCCATGGAAATGATATCCCTCAGGATTCCACCGATACCGGTTCCCGCACCACCGTACGGTTCGATTGCGGATGGGTGGTTGTGGGATTCCATCCCTACAGCCAGTGCATATTTGTCTGTAACGCTTACAAGACCTGCGTCGTCACCCGGACCTAAAATAATATTTTCCCCTTCAGTTGGAAATGCCCTTAAAAACGGTCTGCTACTTTTGTATGAGCAGTGTTCTGAAAACATTACGTCAAGCATTCCTTCTTCAAGTTCATTCATTTCCCTACCGAGGATTCCTTCAATATATTCAATTTCAGAATCAGCTAAAGTCATATTAACACCCTTAATTTTTAATTGAAATTATTACTTTTTCTCCTTCGATATCCCATTCTTTGGTATAATCTTTAGAATCTTTACTGCATTCTTCTGTATCGGTTATTATTAAACTATTTGCTCTTACTTCATGAGATATTACTTCTGATTGAGGAACAATCAGGTCTTTGAATTCCTGAGAGGTTTCCACATCCACATTGATGTTTGCTTCCACATCCAAATCCAAGTCTTTTCTCATGTCCTGAATTCTTCTTATCAGTTCACGAGCCATAGCTTCCTGTCTGATTTCCAATGTAACGTTTGTATTAACGAATACATTTCCGCCATCAAATTCAGAAGATACAAAATCATCAGGAAGTTCTGAATCAAACAATACTTCTTCAGAGTTCAATTCAATTCCTTCTATAGTTACAGTGCCATTTGCATCCAATTCTGCTTTAATTTGATTGCCGTCTGCAGCTTTCAGTCCCTTAACAACTTTACCCATGTCGCCTTTGAGTTTCGGACCTAAAATCTTGAGATTTGGTTTTGCGTTGAATGACAGCTTGTCGAATTCTGCTGCAGTTAAAACTTCTTTAGTATTTGATTGATCTTTAATAATATCTTCCAGTTCACTGATTGCTTTTAAAGCATTTTCATCTGGAGATACGACAGTTATATCTGAAACCGGCCATCTTAGCTTGTACTGTGCCATGTCACGTGCTCTTATTGATGCATCGATTACCTGACGGGCAACATCCATTTTTGCCTCAAGGTCTTCATCAATAGCTTCCGCATCATATTCCCAGTTGAGCATGTGAATACTTTCCGGAGCTTCAGGATTTACTCCTTTTACAAGATTTTCATAGATTTCTTCAGATACGTGAGGAGCTATAGGACATAATACTGAAATGAGTTTTACAAGTGCAGTGTATAGACTGTAGTATGCACCGAGTTTGTCCGGATCATCGCTTTCAACCCAGGTCCTTCCACGGATGAGCCTTACATACCAGCGGCTCAAGTCATCCAATATGAAATCATATATTTTTCTTGTTGCCTTATGGAAGAATAGGTTGTCCAAATCTTCCGCTACGTCTTTGACAAGTGAGTTGACCCTTGAGATAATCCATTTATCTTCAGATCTTAATATGATATCGTCTTCAGTTATTTCATTTGGATTGAAGTTATCCAATGACATGTAAGTGGTTGAGAATACATATACGTTCCATAAGATGTTGATCATTTTATTTACGTTTAATAACTCATCCCAAACAAATTTAAGGTCATCCCATGGTTTTGAAGCCCATAAAAGATAGAATCTTAGTACGTCTGCACCATATTTTTCAATTACTTCTTCAGGAGATACAACATTACCTAATGACTTGGACATTTTGTTTCCGTTTTCATCTAAGACGAAACCGTGCATTAATACTTTTTGATATGGACTTTTACCCATTGAAATTACTCCTGTTCCGAGTTGTGAGTAGAACCATCCTCTGGTTTGGTCGTGACCTTCTGTAATGAAGTCATATGGGAACCAGTCTTCGAATTTTTCCTTCTCTTCAGGATAGTACAGTGAAGCCCATCCGGCTACACCTGAATCAATCCATACATCCAATACGTCAGGAATTCTCTTGATTGTAGCGCCACATTTGTCACATTTCACTTCCACTTCATCTACATATGGCCTGTGGATAAGTTCTGAATCTGAAACATTGATTTCATTTAGGGATTCCTGTTTCAATTCATCTAAAGAACCTATTACTTTCAGTTCTCCGCAGTCCGGACATTCCCATATAGGAATAGGGATACCCCAGTATCTTTGTCTTGAAATTGTCCAGTCACGTGCATTGTCTACCCAATCATGGAATCTGCCTTCTCCAGCCCATTTAGGTACCCATTCGACCTTGTCGATTTCATCCAACATTTTATCCTTAATGTCGGTCACTTTCAGGAACCATTGTTTTGTTGCCCTGTATATGATAGGTGTTTTACATCTCCAGCATACACCGTATCTGTGCTCAATGGTTTCGACCCTGTACATCAGGTTTTTAGCTTGCAGGTCTTCAATAATTTGGTCGTTTTCCTCTTTTGTGAATTTGCCGTCATATTTACCCGCATCTTCTGTGAAGCATCCGTCTTCTCCAACAGGACAGAATATAGGTAATCCGAATTTTTGACCTACTTCAAAGTCGTCCGGACCGTGTCCTGGTGCGGTATGTACCAAACCGGTACCTTCTCCAAGCTCTACGTGGTCACCAGGCAAAATGGTGTGGACCTTTTCAATTTCTGAGTCAAATTCCATTTGTTTTGGGATTTCATCAGCTAAAATATAATCGTAAGCCATTCCAACTAAGTCTTCACCTTTTACGGTTTTGATAACTTCATACATTACTTCTTTTTCTTCAATGACTTTGTCTTCTTCGTCTTCTGACTCTGCTGGAATTTTGGTTCTGCGGATTTTAACCTGTTTTCCTAAAACTGTTTCCATTAGGTTTTCAGCGATAATGTAGGTTTCGCCATCTTTTGAAACATAAACATAATCAAATTCCGGATTTACACAAATTGCAAGGTTTGCAGGGAGTGTCCATGGAGTAGTTGTCCATACCAGGAAATAGGTGTTCTCTTCACCGGTTACCGGGAACTTGATGAATATGGACGGGTCAACTTTTTCCTCATATTCGATTTCTGCAGCAGCCAGAGCTGTTCCACAGTGAGGACACCAGCTGATTACCCTTTGGTCATTTACAAGTAAATCCTGTTCATTTGCTCTTTTTAATGTCCACCATGAGGATTCCATGTATTTCGGATCAAGTGTCATGTACGGGTCATCCCAGTCCATCCAGACACCCAATTGATCAAATTGCTGTTCCATAGCAATCTTATTTTCAATTGCAAATTCCCTACATTTGTCGACGAATTTTGCAATACCTATATTTTCCTCAATGTCCTGTTTGGATTGGATGTCCATAAGGTGTTCTACCTTGTTTTCAATAGGAAGACCGTGCATATCCCATCCAGCCTGTCTTCTTAATGAAAATCCGTTCATGGATTTGTATCTAAGGTATGAATCCTTGATGACCTTGTTCCATGCGGTACCCAAGTGGATTTTACCGCTACAGTATGGTGGCCCATCCAGGAATGAATATCTTGGACCTTTTTCTCTAAGTTCGTTTACTTTTTTGAAAGTTTCCTCTTCTTTCCAGAATTTCTGAACTTTCTTTTCTATTTTATCATGGTCATATGACTTTTCTGCCTCTTTTATTGGCATTGTAACTCCTCAAATAATTAAAATTAATATGTGTAAATAAAAGTTTATAATATGTATCTTTTTGTTTTATATAATAAATAAAACTTATGGCATTTTTTGAATAATAGCAACTCAGAAAAGATTTTTAAATTAAATGATTGTTAAAAACCTAAATCGTTGAGCAAATTAACAAAGTTGATATACTCCCGTATCCAAACTATAATCATGGGATTTCATAGAAAATACAATTCACTCTTTAAAGCAGTAGACAATATGATAAAGCTTTATAAAATATATAAAAAAGAATCTAAAAAGTCTAATGAGGATAAAAATGAAGATAGTCCACTGGAGTGACTTCAACTGTCCTAATTCATACATTGGACTGAACAGATTAAAGCAGGCCCTTGACGAGCTAGAGTTGAATGCTGAGTGGGAGATGAAGCCGTTTGAGCTGCATCCAACACTTTTTGATACACCAGCAAATTCAATGACTACTGAATACGTTATAAAATACGGAATCGGTCCTGATGAAGCGAATGAAATAATCAGAGAAACAGAAGATATAGCGAAAAGCGAGGGACTGGATATCAACTATAAGGATGTCAGGCTGACTTCATCAAGAAACGCCCACAGGCTTGTCAGATACGTTCAAAACAAACACCCGGAAAAATCACTGGAACTTATTTTTAAAATCTTTGAAGCGAATTTTATCGCAAACGAAACAATAGCTGACATTGACGTTTTGGTAAGCGTAGCGGCAGGCATCGGCTTGGATGAAAACGAAGTGAGAAACCTTCTTGAAGGCGAATCATATATGTTTGAGGTTCAGCTTGAAGAGGAAGAGTCAATAATTATGGGAATTGAAGCTATTCCCTTTTACATGATAACCATTAATGACGAACAGCTAACCGTTCCGGGAGCCTTTGAAAAAGAAGACTTTAAAATCGCCATCAGAGACATAATCAGCGGCGAGATGGAATCCAAAACATTCCTTTAAAATAGATTAAAATAGATGATAAAAAATGAAAATTACATGCATTATTGATTATAACTGTCCGTATTCATATATCGGACTTAATAGGATTAAAAAAGCTTGTGAAAAACTTGATTTAAATGCCGAATGGGAAATGAGGCCATTTGAAACAGAACCTCAGGCAGGAAAAAGAACCGCCATGAGCATTACCGAAAGATATGCGGAAAAATATGAAATATCCATGGATGACGCATCCAAAAAAATTTCAGAAATTGAAGAGGCCGCCCGTGAAGATGGCCTGGAAATGAATTTCAGAGACATTACACTTACAAGCTCAAAGGATCCCCTAAGGTTTACAAAATACGTTCAAAACGACCATCCGGACCTTAGTTTAGACATTGTTGAAGAAATATTCAAGGCAAATATGGTTGAAAACATTAACCTCACCAACATTGACCGCCTTGTTGAAATTGCCGTTTCATGCGGAGTGGAAGAAACTGACGCAAGAAAAATACTTGAAAACAATTATTTCAACATTGACGTGTTCAGGGATATGGAAGAGGCTATCGCCTCCGGAATTACAACCACCCCCTGCTTCATACTTGAGGAAGATGGAAGCGAAACAATAATCAGGGAAGCTCTTTCAACTGAAGAGTTTGCAAAAGCAATTTCAGATTTGATTAACTAGTAAAAATTGATTTTAAGGTGTTAAAACCTTATATATTATTTTTTAAATAATATATATTCATGATTTTAAATAATACGACGAATGAATTAACCAATATAAAAATTATATACGCAAATACTTTTTTTAGACGTTTGAAAGGATTGATGGGAAAAAAGGATATTGACTTTGCCCTATTGTTCTGCAACCTGAATGACTCGGGAATACATACCCATTTCATGAGATTTGATATTGACGTTTATTTTTTGGATGAAAACAAGGTTGTTTTTGAAAAGGCATCACTAAAACCCTGGAAATTTTACAGACCAGAAAAACAAGCTAAATTTATTTTAGAGACAAAAAAAGACGTGTTAAAAATAGAAATTGGAGATAAATTAGATTTTATCTAAAATATCTTCAGGGTTTTCGAATATTTGGATATTGTCAATGCTTGATAATTTGCGAGTATTTTCAATGTCAATATCCCTCATATAGATTGTAATAATTTTTCCTTCGGAAATCGCATCATTCGGACATGTGTTTCTGCACAGTCCGCAGCCTATGCATTTTGTAAGGTCTATTTCGGAATGTGGAATGATTGCACCCTGTTCGCATGCAAGGGCAGCCACACAGTCATCACAGCCTTCACATTTGGAAAGTTCAATCTTTGACGGTAAAACTGTATCGATTGGTCCCGGATGGATATCAACGGGAACCATATAAACCGGTACCGCACCCTTTCCAGCCTGCGCTACAGCATTAGTAACCAGGGTATCGGCTATTCCATAGACTATTTTTGAGACTGTATTTGCTGTTGCCGGTGATACGATTAACAAATCATATTTACCCAGTGATAAACGGCCAGTAATTGGATATGAGAACTTTTGGTTTGAATCAGTTGCTAATTCACGGTATTTTCCACCAGTGATGCGTTCAACGTTTTCATAAAGTCCATACATCTTAAGAACTTCTTCAGCAGCACCTGAGAGAAATACTGTTACTTCGTGTTCCTTTGCAAGTTCACGAGCAACGTGCACTGATTCCCTAAGTAAATGACCAGCTCCAGTAAATGCAAATCCGATTCTCATTTTAATCTATAATTTGTGATATTCGTAAGCATCTCTGTCTGAGAATGCATAATCGAGTGTTGTGTATTGGTTCATGAATTCCGCTACTTCATCAGCGATGTCTTCTTTATCGACCGCTACACGTTTGATGAACTGAGCAACTTCTTCCATTTCTTTTTCTTTTAAACCTCTTCTGGTAATTTCCTGAGTACCGATTCTGATACCTGACGGATCATCGGAGTTGTCCCTGTCATCTCCAGGCAGGAGGTTTTTGTTTAGGATAACATTGTTGTCAGCTAACTCTTTTGCAATGTCTGATGCGGATCTGATTGAGCTTAAGTCCACTGCAATTTGGTGGGATTGGGTGAATCCTAAATCTTCGCATAACACGTCAAAACCTAATTCATACATTGCCTGACCGAGAGCCTGTGCATTTTTGATTGTTTGTTTTGCGTATGCTTCACCGAACTCTAACATTTCAGCTGTTGCAATACCTAAACCTAATAAATGGTGCAAGTGGTGGTTACTTACAACACCTGGGAATACTGCATTGTCAATGACATCTTCGTTTTCTTTGTGAGAGAGGATGATTCCTCCTTGTGGGCCAGGGAATGTCTTGTGGGTACTACCCATCATTACGTCAGCGCCTTCTTTTAGAGGTTGCTGGAATTGTCCCCCAGCGATAAGACCCAATACGTGAGCACCATCGTACATTATGGTTGCTCCTACTTCATCAGCGGCTTCACGTGCTTCTTTGATTGGGTGTGGGAATAAGAATAAACTTCCACCGAACAATACGATTTTTGGTTTTTCTTCTAAAATCTTTTTGTTCATTGCATCGATGTCAATGTTCATGACATTTTTATCCAATGGGTGGAATACGGTTTTAAGGCCTCTGATACCTGCTGCACTTACGTCTGCGTGGGAAATGTGTCCTCCAGAAGGTACTTCCAAAGCCATGACCTTTTCACCAGGTTTTGCAAATCCGAAAAATGCCGCAAGGTTTGCAGTTACACCTGAAACAGGCTGTACGTTAGCATAGTCACAGTCATATACTTTGCATGAAAGCTTTTTGGTCATGTCTTCAACTATGTCAACGTATTGGCATCCTTCATAAAATCTTTGGAATGCTTGTCCTTCCGCATATCTGTGAGCAAAATCAGTAGCTAAAGCTTCAGTTACCTCTACACTTGTAACGTTTTCTGAAGCAATCAAATTGATACTGTTTCTCATGTACTGAGTATGTTCTTTTGCTATTTCTTCAAATTTTAAAATTTCGTCATGATAATTAGCCATTTATTACACCTAATATCCAATTATATATTTATGATTTAATTTTTGTTCATCTTATAATATAACATTTTTGAAAAACACTGTTATGAAATGAAAAAAAAGAAATATTGAAATTAATTGCTGTATTTCAACTCAACTTTTAAAACCAAAATCACATAAACCAACAATACAAAAGCAAAAAGCAAGAATATTGTTCCGAAAATAAATATGGACATTACTCCAAGCCCGTCAACCAAAAATCCCCCGATAGCTATGCCTATTGCAATGCCCCCATTCAAGACACTTAAGAATACGCCGTTTGCAAGTTCAGGAGTGTTGGGAAGGACTGATGTTTCTATGTACTGGATGAGGTTGTAACCCATTCCGTCGAGTATTCCAAAAACCAAAAATAAAATCAAAACGGGAATGAGATAATCTGCAAACAGGAAGAGTCCCACGAATACTGAAGCGCACACCAACTGGAAAATGATTAAAGTGGCCTTATCCTTTATGATAATCAGTTTTCCACCCAGCCATGTTCCGAATATTGAAATCAAACCGTAGACAAATAGAAATATGCTCAATTCATGGGTGTATATGTGGCTGACGCTCTGAAGAAAATAAGGCATGTAATTATAAACTATGCTGGCTCCAATCGGCATCATGATAATTCCAACAGTTGCCAGGATAAATTCCTTTGACTTAATGCCTGATAAGGGCATTTCATATCCTTTTGACTGCCCAGGAATGTTGGGGAAAAATACAGCTATTAATATCAGGGTTATTAAATTAAATAAAAAGATCCAACCCATTGCCACCTGATATCCGAATACTGTTCCAAACCATGTGGTAATCGGAAGACCTATAATGCTTCCAACGGAAATTCCAAGCAGTATTTTTGTAATGTAGTCCTGACCTTCACCTTCAGGGGCAATTTCCTCACAGAATGTCAATGCAACTGATATGAATGCAGGGTAGAATACAGCTGAAAGAATTCTGAAAAATGATGCAATATAGATATTGTCTGTAAAGATTATTACAAGGTTTGCCACCGCAAAGATGCTCAAAATTGAAACGAATGTTGTCTTTCTGTTGAATTTTGAAAAGAAAATCGGAATGAACAGGCCTGTAACCGCAATTGTAAATGTAAATGAACTTACATAGAGACCAGACATTGCAATTGATGTGTGGAAATACTGTGAAATCTCAGAAATTATTCCGATAATACTTAATGGCGTGTTAATGCCCAAAGTGGACAGCATTAAGATATACAGAAGTATTTTCGGATTGTTTTTCATAGTTTTATCCCTCATTAATAACAATAGTTATACTATATTAAAATTTATTGAAACATGTGAAAATAATTTTAAAAATCAGTCTTAAAATATGAAAGTTAAAAGAAATCAAACCTCATATTATGCCCAATAAAAAATTTACAAACAAAGTAATTATCTACTTTTTTGTACACTCTAATTTTACATTTAACTTTATATAAAATTTTTGATGCACACCATGAAAGCATAAGTACTGATATCATTCAAAAAGCATTCGTGAAAATCAAATGAAAATCTAAAAGCGTTAAAATAACTAATCAAATATTGAATCTAGATTGATGGTTAGATAAATTGAGTAAAAATAAGTTTGAACGTATAGATGAAAAAAAATAAAAAAAGAAATAGAGAAATTAATCTCTAAATCTATTTACCTATGTCTTCAAGAGCAGCACTGATTTGTGCCATAATTTGCTCGGTTTTGAAGTGTTGTTGGTTCATTGCACCAGATGGACATGCACCTACACAAGTACCGCATCCTTTACATAATGCAGTGTTAATTTGTGCGAATTCTTTACCGCCTACACCGGTTGCGATAGCAATAGCACCGAATGGACATAATTCAACACATACTTGGCAAGCACCACAAACAGTTTCGTCGTTGGATGCAATAATAGGTTCGATTTCTACTTCTCCTTTTGCCATTGGGATAGCTGCTCTGGATGCTGCAGCTGAACCTTGTGCTACGGAGTCAGGAATATCTTTAGGACCTTGTGCTACACCAGCAATGTAAACACCGTCAGTTAAGGTGTCAACAGGTCTGAGTTTAGGGTGAGCTTCCATGTAGAATCCGTCTGCAGATCTGGAGAGACCTAAGGTTTGTCTGAGTTCGTCAGATCCTGCGGAGTGTTCGAGACCTACGCTTAATACAACTAAGTCGTAAGTGTATTCAGTTACTTTACCGAGTAAAGTGTCTTCTGCTCTGATAGTTAAGGTTAAATCATCGTTTTCGAAGATTTGTGCTGGTTTACCTCTGATGAATTCAATACCGTATTTTTCTTGAGATGTTTTGTAGAACTCTTCGTATCCTTTACCGAATGAACGGATATCCATGTAGTAACAGGTTACTTCAGTATCAGGTTCGTGGTCAATACATAATTGAGCGTTTTTCATGGAGTACATACAACATACTCTGGAACAGTATGGTTTACCGATTTGTTCATCTCTGGAACCGACACAGTGGATGAATGCTACACGTTTAGGTTCGATACCGTCGGAAGGTTTGATTACGTGTCCACCAGTAGGACCTGATGCGTTAATCATCCTTTCAATTTCCATAGCGGTAATGACGTTGGAGAAACGTCCGTATCCGTATTGGTAAATTCCGGAAGGATCGAATGGGTCGTAACCGATTGCAGCAACAATAGTACCAACTTCTAATTCGATTTCGGTAGGTTGTTGGTTGTGGTCGATTGCGTCTGGTCCACATGCTTGTACACATAAGTTACATTCGATACAGTAGTCTTTATCGATAGTTGCACATAATGGTACAGCTTGAGGGAATGGGATGTATGCAGCTTTAACCATACCTACACCTTCGTCGTAGTAGTTAGGTATTTCGATAGGACAAGCTTCTTGACATGCTCCACATCCAGTACATAAATCTTCATCTACGTATCTAGGTTTTTTCTCTACAGTTACTTTGAAGTTTCCGATGTATCCGTCTACTTCTTTAACTTCTGCGTAAGAAATTAATTCGATGTTTTCGTGTTTGTTACAGTCTACCATCTTAGGTGCTAAAATACACATTGAACAGTCGAGAGTTGGGAAAGTTTTATCTAATTGTCCCATACGTCCACCAATGGTTGGGTTTCTTTCTACCATGTAGGTTTTGAATCCCATGTCACCTAAGTCTAATGCGGTTTGGATACCAGCTACTCCACCACCGATAACTAATGCTTTGTTATCTACAGGTACTTTGGTTGCTTCTAAAGGTTCGAGTAATCTTGCTTTAGCAACAGCCATACGGGTTAAGTCTTTAGCTTTTTCGGTAGCTGCTTCAGGTTCGTTCATGTGTACCCAGGAGTCTTGTTCTCTTAAGTTAGCAAATTCAAACAAGAATTTGTTTAATCCTGCTTCTTCTACACATCTACGGAAAGTAGGTTCGTGAAGACGAGGGGAACAAGCTGCTACAACAATTCTGTTTAAGTTTTTCTCTTTAATGTCTTCTTGAATCATTGCTTGACCTGGGTCGGAACACATGTATTTGTAGTCAGTTGCGTGAACGACATTTGGTAAGGTCTTAGCATATTCAGCTACACTAGGACAGTCTACGACTCCACCAACGTTTACACCACAGTGGCAAACGTAAACACCGATCCTTAATTCTTCGTTGTTATTTATATCTTCTGCCATATTAATTCACCTTGTACAAGTCGTGAAAAATATCTAATATATAATAAAAATTGCAATTTTTTAAAAAAAGTCTATAGAATTTTTACATAGTATTAGATATACATATGTAGTTAGTCCACATATTTAAAGCTTTCTAGTGACATCTTGGAGTAAAGTATATATATGATGAAATAAAATACTCTTTAAAACAGCTTTAATAATTAAAAAAATAATAAATAAACCTATTTAAGTAAAAACAAGCTTATTTGATAGATTTATTAAAAATAATTAATTTAGGTTGGGATAAATTTATGAATTTTTAGCTAGATTAACATGATAATTACAGGCAGTGTAATCAAAGAGATTACAGTGTTGATTAATATGCAATCTGAAGTCAGTTCATAATCAAGCTTATATGTAATAGCAAGCAACAGTGACATCATTCCTGAAGGCATTGCAGCCTCAACTATAGCCACATGATACTCCAAATCAACCAATCCCAAATAATTCACAATTAAAAATGCAACTATCGGGAAAAATGCCAATTTCATGATAGATGTAAACACAATCATGGATTTGCTTCTGGACAACGCTGAAAAATCTATGGATAATCCTAAAGTGACCATGATTAAAGGAATAGCACCCTGACCCAGATAATTAACGGTATAATCCAAAACAGATCCTATCGGAATATTCAGCCAATTGAAACATAACCCTAAAACCACTGCCCATAGCGGAGGGAAAAATGCAATTTTTTTAACGGCAGTCTTAACTGTTCCGCCGAATTTCAGGATTAAAACAAATGATAAAATTAAAAATATGCACAATGTTGCCATGTCACAGAATATTGCTCTTAAAAAACCTGCCTGTCCATAAATACCTAAAGTAACAGGATAACCCATAAATGCAGTGTTAGCAATCATGACAGTCACAAGAACGGACCATAATTTTATATCGTCCAATTTGAACTGTTTTAAGATGAAATATGATGCAATACCTGTTGCAAAAGATGAGGCCAATATGATAAATGGTAAAATGCCCAATTTTGGAATCAAAGATAAATCCGCATTGTATATTGCATGAAATATCATGCAGGGCATTAAAATATACATTACAATTTTATTAAACGGGTCAATATCCTTTTCTGATAAGAAATCAATTCGTTTAAGGAAATACCCCAAACCAATCATTATAATAATAGATATAATAGTAGTTTCAATAGCACTCATACAAGGCTATTGTTTGAAGTTTGTAATATATAATAATTACTATTACGCCAAAAAAATAGGAAAAAAAGAAAAAGTAAAATTAACTAACGATACCTTCGCTAGTAATTTTAAATACACATTCACCTTCAGGCAAATGAGGGGAATCCACTAAACGTGCAATTCTTTTACCTGCTAAACCTTTTTTAAGCCAGATTCTGTAAGTGGATGCGTGACCTAAAACGTGACCACCAATTGCTTTTGTTGGACTTCCGAAGAATGAGTCCGGTTTAGCTTGAACCTGGTTGGTTAAAAATACTGCAACATTGTAAGTGTTTGCAATTTGTTGAAGGGAGTGTAAGTGTTGATTTAATTTTTGTTGTCTTACAGCTAATGATTCCCTTCCGACATATTCTGCCCTGAAGTGAGCCATTAATGAATCGACAATAACTAATTTGATGTTAGCTCCGCTTTGAATAAGTTCATTGATTTTATCAACCATTAAAATTTGGTGAGCGGAGTTAAATGCACGAGCTACATGGATTCTGCTTAAAACTTGTTCAACATCTAAATCAAAACCTTCAGCGATTTGTCTTACCCTTTCAGGACGGAAAGTGTTTTCTGTATCTACAAATACACATTCACCATCAAGACCACCGAGTTCTTCAGGCAATTGAACGGTTACAGCTAATTCATGGGAAATTTGACTTTTACCAGATCCGAATTCACCGAATACTTCAGTAATTGATTGGGTTTCAATACCTCCACCAATTAAATCATTGAATTCTTGGCTACCTACAGTAATGTGACCTACATCTTTTCTTCTCTCATCAACTTCTAAAGCAGTTTCAAAGTCAATGTTTTCTGCTCTACGTGCTGCTTCAATAACTTTTTCTGCAACACCTTCACCAATTTCTGCTTTAACAGATAATTCCTTTGGAGTAGCAGTTGCTAATCTCATCATGTCAGCGAAACCTGCATCTCTTAATTTTTCTGCTGTTTTTTCACCTACGCCCGGTAAATCTGCTAATTCTACCATAATAATCATTCCTTTATTTTTTTAATTTAAAAATATTTGTTTAAGATTTTTTTAGGACTTAACCTATTTTCTTCATTAAATTCATCAAAACTAACATTAGCTATAATTTCAACAGTTAAACCATTAAGATCTTCGAGTTTGTCTTGAATACCATAACCGTCTTCAATAAGACTAATAATTTCTTCTTTTTTCATTCCAATGAGCTCTTCTGCTAAATTGTCAAAGAATGTAACTTGAATATCTCCAGTATCGTCTTCAATTCTGGTTGGAACCATTAAAAGATATTTAGGTTCATCGAAAGTGTATCCGCAATTGTCACAGATATACTCGTCCATGCCCTCTTCCACATTACTGTTACAGTTTGGACATCTTTTAAGCAATACCCTGTCAGCGCTAACCTCTTTAATAGTTCCTGTGACACAGACATTTGTATCATCTTCGTATAATGATTCAATAGATTTAGGAGTGTAAATTTCAGCCATTAAATCATCGATTGAAGGTAAATTTTCCAATTCGCTTTCACTAGGTTCAAGAATTGTAGTTGCCCTAGACACATTTGCTTCTAAACGATTATCCATGTTTAATGCTAAGCGAGGATTTTGTAACTTGATTCCATCTCCGATTTCTCTTTCTTGAAGTGCATCATTGTCCCATAAAGCAACTCTAATTGTGCCGGTATCATCCGCTATTTCAATATTTCTAACGTGACCTGTGTCTCCGGTATCTCTGTCAAAGTCACGAACTTCATTGATTTCAATTATTCTACCGATGATAATTGTATCTTCTTCGTCCTCATCAAGATCTTCAATCTTTTTAGGATTGTAAATTGTCTTTTCAAGAGTTGACAATTCAGGTATGAACATTGCAGATGCCTGTTCCTCGGTTAATTTTATAACTCTGGAACCGCTTCCAATGTTTAAATCAACACTCATCATTCCAAGTCTAGTTCTAGCGTTTTCAATTTGGTATGCATCTCCAACGACATATTCTTCTCTAGCCTTTTCATTCCAGAATGACAATTGGACTTTACCTGATTCATCTGCAAACATTACAGAGCGAACAATACCAACAGACCCGTCATCACGTTGGAATTCATTAACATCATTGACTGAAAGAACCCTACCAATGATATCTATTTGTTTTCCTTCGTCATCAATTTCAGC
Organism: uncultured Methanobrevibacter sp.; assembly: GCF_946404245.1. Taxonomy (GTDB): domain Archaea; phylum Methanobacteriota; class Methanobacteria; order Methanobacteriales; family Methanobacteriaceae; genus Methanocatella. The sequence goes on along the minus strand of NZ_CAMJCX010000001.1, from coordinate 91,309 downwards.
AATGCTTCCAATAGGAACCGGTCTTAACTGTTCACGGATAGCTTCAAATTCATCTAACTCTTCCATTGTTAAATTTTCAGGATTGATTGTGATTTGAGTGTTGAAATTGGTATTCATAGAATATCCGCTTTCTGTGTAATCATCAAAACGAACGTCACCACCAATAATTTTAACGATATCTCCTTTATTTATTGGTAAAGCAGTATCATCACCCCAAACAGTGACTCTGATAGATCCTGTGTTGTCTCCGACATCAAAGTTTCTTAATCTTCCTTCAGTATTATCTTTTTTCCTTAGGAAAGTTCTGATATCCTGAAGTCTGACTACAACACCTTTAATGGAAACATCTTTCTGTTCGGACAAATCACCGATTTGCATGAATTCTTGCTCTATTTCAGGAACATCAAAATCGCCTTTAATGATTCTTCCATCCCAATGTGTTAAAGAGATTTCAGAATCGCCGTCCCTGTTAATTCTTTCACGAGCTTGTGCTGCAAGAATCTTGACAGTGTCGCCGTCTTCCAGTTTCAAATCTTCAATTAACTCTACATTTTTATTCCAGAGAGTGTAAGTGATTTTACCTGTTGCATCCTGTAATTCCAGTGATGCGACTTTACCCTGTTTTCCGTTTTTCTCATAACTTCTGATTGTAGGAATTCTTAAAATTCTTGCAATGATATTCACCTTGGTTTCAGGTTCGATATCCGCAATGGAAGTAATGTTCTGTTCATAAGCAGGATATTTTGCAGGATCGTCATCAACATGAGCAATGGATGACCTTTGTAATAAATTAGCTTCAAGTCCGGAATAACCCTCTTTTATGTCAACGTTTTTGATTTGGATTATGTCCCCTTCATTGAATTTATTTAAAAGAGGCATGTTTGCAGTCCAGAAAACACATCTCATGGTACCGGTGTTGTCCTTAAGTTCAACATTACAGACTTCACCTTCCTTACCTTTGCGTGTTTTAAATGATCGTTTATTTGAAATGGAAATTACCCTACCAGTGACACTGGCATTTTTACTGCCGTTTTCTAAATCTTTAATCATTTTATCGGCATATTCCGGTTTTTCGGAAACTACTTCAGGCTCTTCGGTTACAAATTGACCAACGACCATGTCTGCAAATGTAGTGTCATCCATAAATGAAGTATCTTCATATTGTTTTTTGAATTCTTCCATGCGAGTGAAGAATTCTTCTTCATTAATCTTATCTTTAACTTTGTCATATCTTTCTTGAAGTTCTTCTGTCATTGTAAAACCAGTTTCTTGAGGAACTTCTTCATATTTGTCAATTCCCTGAGAATCATCCAAAGTTTCATCATCATCGGAAGCTACTTCTGTATCTGCAACACCATAATTATCTAAAATCATGCGTGCTAGGTCTATATCGTTCATAAATTCTACATCACCGTAGCTTTCGCGTAGTTTTTCGATTTCGGCTTCAAACTCTTCTTCAGAAAGTTGATCTTTGATTTTTTCATATAATTGTAAAATTTCTTCTTGCATACCAAACCCCTCATAGAAAAGTTAATTATTATTTTATAATTAGAATGTATATAAAGTATTAGAGAGAGCAGTTGATGAGTAATATATTGAAAATTTAATATATATTTCACTTAACTGCACACTTATGAAACTGTGCAAAACAATCAATATGCATTAGGATTTTTCTTTAAAGCAGTTTTAATCATTATAGCCAAGTCCAAACCCATGTGCCAGTTTTCTACATATTCAATATCATATTCAATACGTTTTTTAATTGATGTGTCTCCACGACACCCATGAATTTGAGCCCAACCAGTAATTCCAGGCCTTACCTGGTGTTTAACCATATATTTTGGAACATCCTTTTTAAATTGATCTACAAAATATGGCCTTTCTGGCCTTGGACCGACAACGCTCATATCTCCTTTTAAAACATTGAAAAATTGAGGCAATTCATCAATACTAGTTTTTCTGATAAAGTTTCCGACAAGTGTTTTACGAGGGTCATCCTTGGTTGTCCACTCTGATTTCTCTTCGCTTGGGTCCTGAACCTTCATGCTTCTGAACTTATACATCATGAACGGTTTTCCATTGTGACCTATTCTCTCCTGCTTAAATATTATCGGACCTCTTGAGGTTAGCTTAATTGCAATTGCAGTAAGAATCATGATTGGTGAGGTTATGATTATTGCAATTATGGAAATAATATAATCAGAAGAGTATTTTAAAAACTTGTTGAACTCGTCATCCAAAGGAACATAACGGATATTGATGATAGGAATATCTTCAATCATGTCAACAGACGGCTGTGCAGGGAAATATCTGATATAATCCGGAATGATTTCCGCCTTGATTCCAACACGCTCGCAGCTTTCCACAAGCTCATTGATTTTATAATAATACTTTAAAGGAATAGCTAAAACAACCCTGTCAAAATTATTTTTATCCAGAACATCATCCAACTCCTTAAATGATCCGATGACTTCACTTCCGGCTATTTTCATTCCTATATGCTCGGACCTGCCCAAAAATCCGTTAACTGAAAATCCCAAGTAGGGATTGTTTTGAATTTTTTCGGCGAAAGAATAGGCCAAATCATTATCTCCAACAATTAGAATATGCTTCAAATTTCTATTATTGATTCTTATTCTCTTTAAAAAGCTTCTAATTACAAACCTTTCAATTATACCAATGAATGTACTAATAAGAGCTAAAAGGAATAGCAGGATTCTTGAAAAGTTTGGCTGATTGATAATGAACAGAATTGACACTAAAACAAAGAACGCTATAATATTAACTTTTATGATTTGAGTTGCCTCTGAAAAAATATTTTTATAGGTTCTGCGCGGCTTATACAAACCGAAAGCAAAATAAAGTATCAAATATGTAGGAATTACAGCAAACACTAGGAAAAGCAAATAGCTTTGTAAACTTAAATGACCTCCTATTGGGCCAAATAGTGTGGTATGAAACCTTAGCCAGAATGAACATGCGAGAGATGCTACAACGACTAAAACGTCAACCAATACCAAAATTACATTTAATAATCGCTGATTTTCCTTTATCATAGTAATTACCAGAAAACTAGTTTCAATGTTATATTAGGTTAATATATTATATAACTTTATTTTTTAAACAAATTTAAAAATAGTTTTAAAATGCATAAAACAGCGATTCCTACATAGACAACAATATTTGTTAAAAAGAAGGATTCCTTTGCATGGTGTTTTTTATAATATATATACATTGCACGATAAAACTCATATATCAATTTGTTTTTCTGTTTTTTGCTGCTGGCACCCTTAAGATGTGTTATTGAAGATTCACCGTAATAGACAATCTTCCATCCGCCCTGTTTTATTCTGTAACATAAGTCAATATCCTCGCCATACATGAAAAATGTCTCATCAAGCAATCCGACCTCGTCAAGTGCAGATTTTCTCATGAACATGAATGCACCTGTAAGGCAGTCTATCTCATATATCCCATCATCTGCGAGGTCTGTTAAATTATAGTTATCGTCCTTGCTATTTGTCGGAATGTGGAACAGCCTGAAAAATGAGTTTTTGACATTCGGAAAGCTCCTTTTGCAAGCCTTGTCTAGCTGACCGTCCTCCAATCTGACCCTGCATCCGCATGCACCCACATCTTCGTGGTTTTCCATATAGGCGTAAATATTTTCTAGGGTATTTTCCCAGACTATTGTATCCGAATTCAAAAGCAGCACATAATCACTGTTAACTTGCCTTAAAGCCTGGTTGTTTCCTGCAGCAAAACCGTTGTTTTCGCTTGAGGCAATGAATTTCACTTTATCTTTAAAGTATTCCTGCAATCTGGATAAACTATCGTCACTGGAAGCATTGTCAACCACGATGATTTCGTAGGAAAACGGATAGGAATGCTCCAAAATTGAATTGATTGTATTTTTTGTCATTTCAAAAGTTTGATAATTTACAATTACAACTGAAAGATTCATGAACCTCAACTTCTACCTTTTTAAAAATTTAATAGTGTTAATAATTAATCTATATTCGATTTTTAAATAGTTTATTGTATTTTTTGATTTGAATTTTGTCTTGGAAATTTTGTTTCGGGTGGACAGTCCCTCTTTTATTCCGGCAAAATAAATATCTCCAAATCCTTTTTTTACAAAGAACAGATATTTTATGAAAAATCCTAAAAACAGAAATATGAAATTGATTATCTTCAATGGAATTGGAATGTTCTTATAGACAACCCATACGTTATTTCGGGCAGCCAGCCTTACCTTAAATTCATTGTATCTGCTGCCGCTGGTTGCGCTTCCGATATGGTAAACAATTGCCTGAGGACATAAGAGATTGCGATAACCGTTAATTTTGGACCTTATCGCAAGATCCACATCTTCCATATATGCAAAAAAGTTATCGTCAAACATTCCAAGCTCTTCTAACAGTGGCTTCTTATACATTGCCGCTCCCGCACAGCTTGAAAAAATCTCTACAACATCAGCATACTCGTTTGAATTGTGATTTTCACCTGTCTTTTTAGTCCATGCAAGGAGATTGTACTCGTCACCGACATCGTCAATCAAATCCTTGTTATTGTATTGGAGCATCTTTGCCTGGACGGAAAAAATATCCTCACTTGATGAAATCAAATCGACCATATGCTTAATTGAACCTTTTTTAAGCTCAGTATCATTGTTTAAAGAGAAAATGTACTCATATTTTGCTTTTGAAATTCCATGATTGACCGCCGGCGCAAAACCTAAATTCTCAGAATTTTCAATCAACACCACAGGGAAGTTGAATGTGTTATTGTTAATGTAGTCTTTACTATTATCCGCAGACCCGTTATCCACTATGATTACTTCTCCAATATACTCACTGTCTTCGTTGAGTGAATCGAAAAATGCTTTTAGGAACTTCTCTCCATTATAATTTGGTGTTACTACTGAAACCTTCATGTTAATCAATCGAATTTTTAAATCTAAACCACATTTTATAATATAATCTTGGGTTTAATAAGAAAAGCTTTATTTTTAACTTGAATTTAAAGTCTCCCCTGTATCTTGACAATTTGGACAATAAATCTTTTTTCTCCATTACATAATATACCTCATCAAAACCATAGCAGCTATAAAAGAAATAATTCATATTCCCAAATATTGCTTTTGGAATTCTTGAGTATATTATCAGATTAGCCAGATCATTTCTACCGTTCATTCTATAGAAGCTAGCCAAATTTTCAAATATTTCAACAACATCAAACCGTCTGAATTCTGAAGTCCTTATGGCAGAATCCGAACGTTGAATATAGTAATATGTAATTTCATTACTGATGTGAATCCTGTTACCATGAATTAGTGCTTTCAATGCAAATTCTATGTCTTCTCCATAGACAACTCCAGGAGAAAAGTAGATATCATTGCTTTTAATAATGTCCGCATTATACATCAGCTGGAAAAAATTAAATAAAATCTCCATTCTGAGTTCTTTTTTTATAAACTCCCCGGTTGAAATGGAATCGAAATCAAATTGATTTGGGTTAACTATGGAGTCTTCATCTTTTTTTGCGAATTGTATTAGACTGAAATCATAATCCTCATTATATAATTCTGATAAATGATTTTCCAGAACTATGTCATCGCCGTCTACAAAAACAAGAAAGTCACCTGAAGAGACATCTATCCCATGATTCCTTGCAACGCTAACTCCCGCATTTTCCTGATGAATTACCTTATATGGGACTCCGCAATCTTTTAATGTGGCATTAATGACATTCAAACTATCGTCTGTTGAACCGTCATCAATGACTATTATTTCATAGCCCTGATTGAAATCTTGATTAATAACTGATTTGAGAGTTGCACCTATATATCTGCCGCAATTATAAACGGGAATAATAACACTAACTTTAATATTATCCATTTTTATCCCCCTCATTTAAAAGAAAATCAACAACTCTCTTGGATGCTTCACCGTTAATCTCATCAAATTGTGTCATTACAAATTCGGATAATTGTCTCTCATCAAAATCTTTATTTTCAATTACATCAATCAATTGACTTGAATCATATACGACCGGTCCTGGAACAGTATTTTTAAAATCAAAATAAAATCCTCTCTCATCATTGAGATAACTGTCAAAATCATAAGTGAAAAATACAATCGGCTTATTCAACATTGCAAACTCTATCATTATTGAGGAATAATCCGTAATCAAAATATCACTAATCAGCAATAATTCCTGCTCTGATGCGTAATCGCTGCAATCTATGTATTTTCCATTGGAGGAAATATCTCCGCTGTAAAAATCCTTAATTTTCGGATGCAATCTTAAGGCAAGAACATATTCATCGCCCAAGGCTTCATTAAACTCATTCAAATCCAAATAGTTAAAAACATTGTTGAATTTTTCCTCATCTCTAAAAGTAGGAGCATAAAGAATGATTTTTTTATCGGGGGCAACATCATATTTTCTGCAGAAATCCTCTTTCAAAACGTTGATGTCGTGATTTTCAAAATAATAATCGGCTCTTGGAAGACCCAGAGGCTTGATTTTATCCTTGGAGATTTGAAAAGCTTCACTGTAAAAGCTTTCGATATTTTTTGAAGATGTTATTAAATAATCTGTATTTTTTGAAATTTTCAAAAGCATCTGCCTGTCATCCTCACTAGAAACGGATCCCCCAAACTTTTTAAAGGCCCCGGGAGCATGCCATAATTGAGTGACAACACTTTCATTTTTAAAGTTCATGAATGCAATCGGGAAAAAATTGTCATTCAAGAATATGTATTTGGAAGTGGCCAAGTCTTTGAAAGCCCCAATTGAAAGCTTATCTTTATAAAAAAAGTTAAATTCAAAAGTACCTCTTTTTTCAAATTCCTTTTTAATATAATCCAGATTACCTTTGAAAGATTCCCCTGAATCGACAATGAATGTTATTTTATTTTGATTAATTGGAAAGATTTTAAACAAATTAAATATCCTTCCATATAACTTATGCTTGAGATACTTCATAAAAATCAAATTGAATAAAAAAGATTAATTTAATGGAAAAATGCAAAAATTCCCGGAAGGGACTCTGCCATAGCTTGAATACCTAAAATGAATATTGCCAGACCACCAATGAAGTTAATGTATCTTGCATATTTCATCGCCATTTTTGTTCCGAATGTTCCAACTAAAAGCCAGAATAAAACAGCAGTTAAACTTAAACAAGCTAAAACCAGAGGATTTACACCTGCGTCAACCCCTTGAGCCGCCAAAATCAGGTTTTCGATGTTTCCAAAAACCAATAGTACTGAAAAATGCTTTAATTCAGGATCCATTTATTCACCCCTTACAGATTGAATCATCGCCTGCAAACCTAAGACGAATATTGCAAGTCCACCTATAAAATTGATGAAATCAACATAATCAATAAGAAGTTGAGTTCCGAATGTTCCAATAATCAGCCACATAGATACGCAAATGATACTTGCAATACCTAATTTAATCGGATTGACTCCAGCAACTACCCCCTGAGAGGATAACACCAAATTTTCAATATTACCAAATATAATTAATCCTACAAAAGGCAAATACTGTTCCAACATTAAATCACCATTTCCCCTAATAAATCGGAATAGATTTTTCCGAAAAAAACAACCCTATGATAATGAATATTAACGAATAATAATATATAAAACTATCTTAAATATCTTAAAAATGTAAAAATAATTTAACTGAAAAAATCTACAAAATAACTTAAATAAATTAAAAATTATTGAACGATGCAACTAAAAAAAATAAAAAATTGAAAATAAAATAATAAAAAAAGAGATACGTTTCAAGTGTAAAAATTATCTGTCGCCATACATTTTTTCATAATATTTCTGATAATCTCCACTTTTAACCTGCTCAGTCCAATCCTGATTATCCAAATACCATTGGATTGTTTCTGTTATACCTGTTTCAAATGTATATGATGGCTTCCAACCCAAATCGTTTTGAATTTTAGTTGAATCGATAGCATAACGTCTATCATGACCTAACCTATCTGTGACGAATTCAATCAATGACTCATCCTTGCCCAATTCTTCTAAAATCAGTTTGACAATGTAAATATTTTCTTTTTCGTTGTTTCCACCGATATTGTAGACCTCTCCAAGCTTGCCTTCATGCATTACCAAATCGATTGCGACACAGTGGTCATGGACATGCAACCAGTCACGGATGTTTTTACCGTCACCATAGATTGGCAGTTTCTTGTCTTCGAGTGCATTGGAAATCATCAGAGGAATCAGTTTTTCAGGAAATTGATAAGGTCCGTAATTGTTTGAGCAACGAGTTATGTTTATTGGCAAATCAAAGGTTTCACCATATGCTCTTGTAATCAAGTCTCCGCCTGCCTTTGATGCTGAATATGGACTGTTAGGTTGTAAAGGAGTGGTTTCAGTGAAGAATCCTGTTTTTCCCAAGGTTCCATAAACCTCATCCGTGGATATCTGAATGTATTTTTCAACGCCGAATTCCTTGGCGGCATTCAAAAGGGTTTGTGTTCCAAGAACATTTGACTTGATAAAGATTTCAGGATCTTCTATGCTTCTGTCAACATGGCTTTCAGCGGCGAAGTTAATCACATAATCGCATTGCCTGACCAAATCATCGACAACGGATTTATCCCTGATATCTCCCTTAACAAATGAGTAATTGTCCTTGTCCTCTATATCCTTTAAGTTTTCCAGGTTTCCGCAGTATGTCAATGCATCAAGGTTAATTATTTCATATTCGGAGTATTTGTTAACCATGTATCTGACAAAATTGCTCCCAATAAATCCTGCTCCGCCAGTAACAAGTATTTTAGTCATTTGAATCACTCATATTTAATTTGAGATTCTTTTAGGCTTTTCCATTGTTTATCCTTATCAGATAAAATAATCTCATCAATGTCATCGATTGGCCAATCGATTGCAATATCCTCATCATTCCACATTATACCGCTTTCATCTTCCCCATGGTAAAATTCTGTGCATTTGTATTGGAATTCGGCTTCATCGGAAAGCACAACAAAACCGTGGGCAAATTTTGGAGGAATATACAACTGCTTCTTGTTTTCCTCAGACAGTATGGCTCCTGCCCATTTGCCGTATGTGGGGGAATCCGCCCTGAGGTCCACTCCAACATCAAACACTTCGCCTTTAATAACGCGTACGAGTTTGCCCTGAGGATAGTTCACCTGCAGGTGAAGGCCTCTCAAAACTCCTTTTGATGATTTGGATTGGTTATCCTGAACAAATGTAAGGTCATAACCAGCCTCTTTAAAGTCATTTTCATTATATGTTTCCATGAAGTATCCCCTATTGTCCTCAAAGACTGTAGGTTCAACTGTAAACATCCCTTCGATGTCAAGATCTGTAAATTTAAATTTTCCCATAAGACTCACTTTCTAACTAAATTAAATAAGTATTGCCCATAATCAGTTTTTTCAAGTTCATTAGCAGTTTTCAACAATTCTTCATCGTCGATGTAACCTTTAAGATATGCTATCTCTTCAAGACAAGCAATATATAGTCCTTGTCTTTTTTGAATGGTTTCAATGAAATTTGAAGCTTCCAAAAGCCCCTCATGAGTACCTGTATCCAGCCAGGCCATACCCCTTCCGAGAAGTTCTACCTTAAGCTTTCCACGTTTTAGATACTCTTCATTTACTGATGTAATTTCAACTTCGCCCCTGTCGGAAGGCTTAACGTTTTTAGCGATCTCTATTACATCATTATCATAGAAATAAAGACCAGGTACAATATAATTTGACTTAGGTTTTTCCGGTTTTTCTTCAATTGATAAAACATTCCAATCGCTGTCAAACTCAACAACGCCGAAAGCTTCGGGGTTGTTGGTATAATATCCAAATATCACAGCGCCTTCCTCAAGATTTTTAGCCCTTTCAAGGATTTCAGTAAATCTGTGTCCATGGAAGATATTGTCTCCCAAGATTAAAGCAACATTGTCATCGCCAATGAATTCCTCACCGATGATAAATGCTTCAGCAAGGCCATTAGGGTTTTCCTGAACAGCGTATGAAAATTCAATTCCCAAACTGCTTCCGTCACCTAGCAAGTCCTTAAACATCGGCAGGTCACGAGGAGTGGATATAATTAGAATTTCCTTAATTCCTGCAAGCATTAAAACAGATATCGGATAATAAATCATCGGCTTATCATACAAAGGCAATAATTGCTTTGAAACAGCTTTTGTAATTGGATACAGACGAGTTCCGGAACCACCTGCAAGTACTATACCTTTCATAACAATCACTAATGAAAAGTTTGTTGTTAATGATTAATATATATTATAAAAAAAGAAGTTGAAAGTTAAGGAAAACTTTCAAAAGTTAAAAATTCATTTTCACCGGCCGCATCCTTGAAGGTGTCAATGATATCCTTATCGACCGCACCGGCATTAATTAATACAATTTCACATTCGATTTCAGTAAGACAATCATATAAAGCGTCCAGATTCTTACCGTAATAGTCAGGGAAGTTCAATGCTTCCGCCAAATAATCATGCCCGTCTTTCTTGATTAATTCACCATCCAGTTGCATTTTAAACCTCTTTAAAAGTCTTATAGTGGTCGGAAGTGTAGTAAACCTTAAAGTCTCCTGAGTTATAAACTATCCTTTCAGCCCCACGTGCGGTTCCATTTGCGTTAATGTCGCATTCTATGTATCTGGAATCTGAATCCGGAAGTATGTGCTGGCGGTTGGTAAATGTATCTCCACCTATACTTTTTCCTGGAGCATATTCCTTAAGCGGTCCTCCATGCCATCCAAGGGCCTGTGCCTCCTTTTTTGTTATATAGTTGCTTGGAAGCTTATGATATTCCTTAATGTAGGCCGCCACCTCATCAACAGTACAGTACTGGCCGTCTTCAGTTACACCGGCACTGGATGAATCGTCACCGAAATGCAGAAAATCGAAAAATCCCGCACTCACAAATCCAATTGTAAACAGTGCAATTACAAGTGCAAAGATAAATACTAGCTTTTTGTTCATTTTATCAACTCAATATATTCTTTTATAGCCTCTTTATAATCCCTTAAAGGTTCAAATCCATTTTCAATCCATTTTTGATTTTTCAAAACAGAATAGCTCGGCCTTGGAGCAGGCCTTGAAAATTCAGATGCTGTAACTGGAATTACCTTAACATCGCTGCCAGCAATTTCAAAGATGTATCTTGCAAATTCGCACCATGAACAGCTTCCTGAATTTGTAAGATGATATATTCCGTAATAATCAGTTTCAATCAGTTTGGAAATTCCATCGGCCAAATCCGGAGTGTAGGTCGGTGTTCCCACCTCATCATAAACCACGGTAATTTCTGAATGATTCTTGGCCAGTTCAAGCATTGTTTTTGGGAAATTCTTACCGTTGATGCCGTACAGCCATGCTGTCCTGATAATAAAGAACTTGTCCAAAATTTCCTGAATTGCCTCTTCACCCATGAGTTTGCTTTTGCCGTAAACGCTTATCGGACCTATTTCGCCATCTTCAGCGATAGGGTCTCTTGCGGTTCCGTCAAAAACATAATCGGTACTTACATGAACCAGAGGACAGTCAATTTCCCTGCATGCAAGGGCCAGATTCCTAACGCCTTCGCCGTTTACGGCATATGCCAAATCCTGGTTGGTTTCACATCCGTCAACATCGGTATATGCTGCGGAATTGATTACAATGTCAGGATTATTTTCCTTGATAATCTCAATTGTTTTATCCCTGTCAGTTATATCCAATGTTTTAGATGTTGTTAAAACCAGTTCATGGCTGTCTTTTAAAGTCTCCTGCAAATCATGGCCCAGCATTCCATTAGAACCAGTAATTAAAATCTTCATAATAATCCCTTAAAAGTTTAATATATAGTTTAGATATATATTACTTTAAATATTTAAAATGGGAGTTATAATTATGAAAGTTTGTATTATGGGTCAAGGATACATCGGACTTCCAACAGCCGCCCTCTTTTCAAGAAGCCACTGCGAAGTTGTTGGAGTAGACATTAACGAAGAAATGATTGAAAACTTAAACAAGGGAATTATTCACATTGAAGAGCCTGGAATAAGCGACATTATCAAAAAATCCGTCAGAAAACATACTTACAAAGCCTCATTAACTCCTGAAAAAGCAGATGCCTTCATCATTACAGTACCTACTCCATATATCGTTGAAAACTACAGCTGTGACTTGAGTTATGTCACCACCGCCTGTGAAACAATAATTCCATATCTGGAAAAGGGAAATACCGTCATTATCGAATCAACAATAGCTCCTATGTCAACCGATGAGGTCATCAAGCCTATCTTTGAAAAGGCCGGTTTTACCATAGGTGAAGACTTATACCTTGCGCACTGTCCTGAAAGGGTTCTTCCGGGCCGCATTCTAGAGGAACTGGTCCACAACGACAGAATCATTGGAGGAGTAACTCCTGAATGTGCAGTAAAAGCAAGCGAAGTGTACGGACAGTTCGTTGAAGGATATCTTATGCTCACTGAAGCGAAAACCGCTGAGCTGTCAAAATGTATGGAAAACACCTTCAGGGACGTCAACATCGCACTTGCAAACGAGCTTGCCAAAATCTGTGCTGAAATTGGAGTGAATGCGCTTGACGTTATCAAAATGGCAAACAAGCATCCGAGAGTAAACCTGCATTCTCCTGGCCCCGGTGTTGGAGGACACTGCCTTGCAATTGACCCTTACTTCATTTATGCCAAAGCGCCTGAAACCGCTAAAATCATAAAACTGGCACGTGACACAAACAAATCCATGCCGGGATTCGTCTGCGAATACGTCAGAAAAATAATTCCGGACGGAAAGATTGCCGTTTTGGGAGTTTCATATAAGGGAAATACCGGTGACGACAGGGAAAGCCCATCCTATGAAATAATAGCTGAGCTCGAGCAGGACGGATATGAAATTGCAGTCCATGACCCTCACATAAAAAGGGATAACCTTGTGAGCTTTGCCGATGCAATCGATGGTGCAAAACTGATTCTTATACTATGCGACCACGATGAGTTCAAGCATCCTGATTATCAGTTAATCAGCAAAAAAATGGAAAATCCAATCATTTTCGATACTAAAAACATAATCTATAAAGTTCCTGATGACGTTACACTTTATAATTATGGGAATCTGTATACAATTTAAATTAAAAAAAAGATAAAAATTAGAGTGGTTTCATTCTCCGAAACTTACTCTTTCGAATTTTTCTAAAGCTTTTAGGGATTTAGTAGCATCCACACCTATTTTTGTAGTAGTTCCATCACTTTCAGCTACCGGATCAAGAGATGAACCCCTTACATTAGGCACTATCATGATGTCCCTGTCACCTTTTATACGTGTTGATATTGCATATTCAACATCTTCAGCGTCAAACACATTAACGTCAGTGTCGACAACGACACAATGTTTAAGTGACGGGTGAGCGGATAGCGCTGCCATTATTGCGTTTTTTCCATCCCCTTCAGTCTGTTTTCTGATTGAAACAACAGCATGCAACCAGCAGCAGCCTCCTTCAGTCAAGACAACATTTTCCACTGTAGGAACTGCATTTTTAACTGCCTTGAATATCCTTGGCTCTTGAGGAAGACCCTGCAATAGCTTATGTTCAAATCCAGCAGGAATGATGGCGTGATAAACCGCATCCTTTTTAATGTGCATGGTTTCAAGATTGATGATTGGCTGGTCACGGATAATATCGTAGGTATCGGTTAAATCAACGAAAGGACCTTCTGCAACTGTTTCGGTCACTGATATTTTACCTTCCAAAATAATGTCAGCCTGAGGAACGTTCAAGTCTCCACATTTAATCAATTCGAGATTTCCGCCTTTAAATGCATTAGCCACATCCATTTCATCATAATCAATTGGAATTGAGGTTGTACTTGCAAGCAATATTGCAGGATCCATTCCAATGGCTATTGCAATGTCCAAATCCTTTCCAAGTTTTTGTGCCCTTTGGAAATAGGTGTAAAGGTTTCTTGGAACTATCCTGATTACAAGTCTTTTGTTGTCCAAAACCATCATCCTGTGAATTGATGCGTTCTGAATACCTGTTTCAGGGTCACGTGCAAATACGACACCTGCAGTAATGTAAGCTCCACCGTCTCTTTTATAATGAGTCAAGATTGGTATTTTATCCAAATCAATTTCTGAAGTTTCATATTCACTGAAATCTGTGAATTTGTCGACTTTAATTGGCTTTTCCATAGCGTCAATAATTTTTTCAGTGATTTCGGATACTTCACAGTTGATTGATTTTGCTATTTTATCCCTGGTGTTGCATATTCCGGAAATAACCGGCATGTCATAGCCTTTAACGTTTTTAATTATTACGGTATCCTTAGGATATTGTCTTAAAACTTTTGCAACTTCAAATTCGCTTGAAAGCTCTTCTGAAATTTCAATTACATTGTCATCATTAATTTTCATGTTATCCCTATAAGTTAATTTTTTTATCTTTTAATTTGTCTAAAAGTCCAGTAATATTCGGATTATCGATTCCAAGAATTTCACCAGCCAAAACTGCCGCATTCTTACCGTTGTTAATTCCAACAGTTGCAACAGGTACGCCCGGCGGCATGCTTACTGTAGTTAACAAATAATCGTCACCATTTTCATTAGTACATGGAACTCCGATTACAGGCTTGTCTGTAAGGCCTACAATACCTCCTGTAACCTGTGATGAATTTGAACTAATTCCAATGAATATCTTAACGTTTTTCATTGATTTTACATAATTTGTGAATTTTTTAGTGGATCTGATTGGACAAACAACTTTTATGTCATAGCTGATTTTAAGCCTGTCCAATATAACACCTGCTTTTTTAGCGGTTGGCAGGTCAGTTTGCCTTCCGACAATGATGGAAACCTCTGCATCCTTATTTTTACAGGTCTGTTCAGCGTCGGCATCAACTTTAACGCCATTTATTTCAAGGTTTTTAATTCTCAAGAAATCATTTTGTATAAACGGCCTGTCGATTTGCTGAACTATTTTTTCATTGCTATCATAAACCTTTTGAGCATAATCCTTTCTTAATTGTCTTACTTTTAAGCGAACCTCTTCATCGTGAAGCCCGATGAACTGAGCCGCCAATATTGCGGCATTGTCTCCCCTGTCAATTCCAACAGTCGCTATAGGAGACGGATAAGGCATTTGAACAACTGATTCAAGGGCATCTATACCTCCAGTTTTAACATCAACCGGAACCCCAATAACAGGTCTTGGTGTGTAAGCTGCAATGGAACCCGGCAGGTGTGCCGCAAGTCCTGCAATACCAATAAACACTTCTATTCCAGCATCAGTTCCTTGACTAACTATTTCACGAACAAGGTTAGGTGTTCTGTGAGCAGATGCAATTTTTAAACTATATGGTATTTCCAATTTGTCTAAAATATCCATAGCTTTTTCAGCAATAGCAATATCCGAACCGCTTCCAAGAATAATCATTATCTTTGGTGTCATTAAATCCCTTCTAAAAATATTTAATCATAATATAATATTCACTTTAAAATATATTAAATTATCATAGATAATTGAATTCTTTTTCTCTCAACATCAACATCTAAAACCTTAACGTCAACAATTTCACCAACACTAACAATGTCGAGCGGATGTTTTACATATTTATCTGCTACCAATTGAGATATATGGACCAAACCATCCTGATGAACTCCAATATCTACAAAAGCGCCAAAATCAACAATATTTCTTACAGTCCCCTGCATTATCATTCCTATTTCCAGATCTTCAATTGACAATACGTTCTTTCTAAGAATCGGTTTTGGCATGTCTTCCCTTGGGTCACGACCCGGCTTTTTAAGCTCCTTGATAATGTCCTTCAGAGTTTCCAAACCGATTTCAAGCTCATCGGAAAGTGATTCCAAATCCAGATTATCCAATCTTAACTTATTTGAACCTATATCATCAAGAGAATAGTTCAGTTTTTTAAGCAGCTTTTTTGTTGCGGAATATGATTCCGGATGTATTGTTGTATTATCCAGAGGATATTCTGGATTGTCAATTTTAATAAAGCCTGCACACTGTTCAAATGTTTTTTTACCTAGTTTTTTAACATTTAAAAGTTCTTTACGATTGGTGAACCTGCCGTTTTCATCCCTATATTCTATGATGTTTTGAGCGGTTGTTTTTCCAATTCCAGATACGTGATTAAGCAGGCTGTAAGACGCAGTGTTCAAATCAACGCCGACCTCATTTACAACCTTTTCAACAACTCCGTCGAGAGACTCGGACAGCTGCTTCTGATTCATGTCATGCTGATACTGCCCAACACCAATGGATTTTGGGTCAATCTTAACAAGCTCGGCCAGAGGGTCCTGAAGCCTTCTTGCAATTGAAACCGCACTTCTCTCACCTTCAGAGAAATCCGGAAATTCCTCATCAGCCAGCTTTGATGCGGAATAAACTGAAGCGCCCGCCTCATTGACAATTATGTATTCAACATCTGTGCCCTTGATGATTCTTGCAACGATTTCCTCAGACTCCCTTGAGGCGGTTCCGTTACCGATAGCTATTACGTTAATGTCATATTCATCAATCAGTTCACGGACTGTCTTTATTGACTCTTCCACCTTATTTTGAGGAGCTGTAGGATATATCAGTGATGTGGCAAGAACCTTTCCTGTCTCGTCAATGATGGCCAGTTTGCAGCCTGTTCTAAAAGCGGGGTCCCATCCCAAAATTGTTTTGCCGACAAGCGGAGATTCCATCAACACCTGATTTAAATTTTGGGCAAATACTTCAATTGACTTTTCCTCTGCCTTTTCAGTCAGATAATTTCTAATCTCCCTTTCGATTGCAGGAGATATCAGCCTTTTGTAGGCATCTGCAATCGCTTCCTTGATAATAGGGGTTGTGTATCTGTTGTATTCGATTTTTTCAGGAATTTTTGAAATGTTTTTTAGGGTATGCCTTTCCAGATACCTTAAGATGTCGTCAGTTTCACATTCGATTTTGGCCTTGACAATGCCCTCCTTTTCTGCACGGTTTATGGCCAGTATCCTATGTGGAGGAATCTTTTTGATATTTTCTGAGTAATTATAATAAACTTCATACTCGCTGGAAGCATCCTTGTCCTTAGCTTTTGATGTGATTTGACCTGTAAAGAAGGTATTTTTCCTGATTTTACCTCTGAAATCAGAATTGTCGGATATTATTTCTGCAATTATGTCCTGTGCGCCCTGTATTGCCTCTTCAGGTGTTTTAACCTCATCGTTAATGTAGTTTTTTGCGATTTTTTTAACGGACTCTCTCACTTCCTGAGCCAGTATCAAATCTGCCAGAGGTTCCAGGCCTTTTTCCTTTGCCTTGGTTGCCCTTGTCTGTTTTTTGCTTTTGTATGGCCTGTATAAGTCCTCAAGTTCGACCAGTGTAGCCGCATTTAAAATCTGATTTTTTAAACTCTCATCTAATTTTCCAAGATCTTCAATCCTTTTTAAGACCTTTTCCTTTTTGTCTTCAAGATTTCTGAGATATTTTAATCTCTCATCGAATTTTCTTAATGTCTCATCATTAAGAGAACCAGTAACGTCCTTTCTATACCTTGCAATGAACGGTATTGTGTTTCCATCATCAATTAGATTTATAACTTTTTTAACTTGCCAATTAGCTAAATTTAATTCCTTTTCTAAAGTACTAACAATCATTAGATTACTATTAGATTTAATTAAAATTTAAAATTTTTTGTTAATTTTACAAAAAGCTTTATACTAATTAAATAACAAATTTATTAATAATTAAATAAATTACGGTGAATTTGGTGTATTGGTTTTTTGTAATACTTACTTTTCTACTGGCCGGGATTAAAACCCAAAAGCCTAAAAAATATCAAAAGGTTTCAGTGATTATTCCGGCATACAACGAGGAGGAAACCGTTGCCAAGGTAGTTGAAGTAGTTAAAAAGGTATCGTTTGTAGATGAAATCATCGTTGTAAATGATGGATCAAGTGATAATACTGCCCAAGAGGCCGAAAAAGCCGGTGCCATTGTAATTACTCATGAAATCAATAAAGGAAAAGGTCAGGCATTGCATACAGGTTATAAGGAAGCCGAATGTGACATTATAGCTTTTATTGATGCTGACATTTACAATTTAACTTCCAAAAAGGTTGAAGCCATGATCATGCCTATCCTTGAAGGCAAGGCCGAAATTACAAAGACCAAATTTGCCCGTGAAAGCGGACGTGTAACTGAACTTACTGCAAAGCCACTCCTGAATTTCTTTTTCCCAGAGATTAATTTTGAACAGCCTTTGAGTGGGCAATTTGCGGCTCGTAAAGAAGTATTGAAACGTATTAATTTTGAAACAGACTACGGTGTCGATGTAGGTATTGTTATTGATGCCGATGTTTTGGGAATATCAATTTTGGAAGTGGACATTGGTGCAATCCAGCATGACATGTCCCCTCTTTCTGACTTGAATTTAATGGCCAATGAAGTTGTAAGAACAATAATCAACCGTGCGAACAAATACGGTAGAGTCACAATGATTGATGATATCGGTTATTACATCAGAATGGCGATAGTTGGTTTATCTCTCGTTATTTTAGGATTGTTTACAATATTTTTCGTAAGATTTGTTCCTCTTGAGATAGCTGTTATTTTAACAATAATCGGTATAATCATTGCATTATACTACATTATCAAAGTTGTTGTGCAGTCTATTGTAATGTTTAGAAAGACACCCGGCAGAAACCTTGTCAGATCATTTATCAAGATTCATTTCCCGATGATCATATCAATAATCATTCTCCTTTTGATGATATCCACATTCATTGGCGCTGCGCACTTTGACAATGGTGTCTTATCAGTGGAGCCTAACTCAAGAAACCTGATTATTTATGCAGACAACTCACAGTCAACAAGTACAATTTCTGCCAGAGGTCCATACACAATCGATTCAGCAATAGAAAACGAATCATCACAAATCCGTATGCCTTCAGATGCAATGATAACGCTGGGAGTCAGCATAAATGATACAATAGTCATTGATGGAGAGGAATACATCATTAATGAAACAAGAGCAGGAGAGCCTGACGTGTTAAGACTTCCGATTGATGCTAAAAAGGCATTGGATGTGGAAACAGGTTCTGTTATTCAAAATAGTCGTTTAAAAGAAATATTTGAAGGTTCAGGAGTAATCCACAATTACTATGCTGAAAACGCTACAGTTTCTGAAGACTACATCATTACATCAAGAGATAAGGTTTCAGGAATTTATGAGGTGGTGATTGATAACGCTTCCGTAGTTACCTCCCACGGAATTTTTAAAGACAATGCCTCCTATGAGATTAATGTTAATGGAGAACTGATGGATACAATCACATATGTGAATCAGACATTTGACAGAAATGTCAGCGAGTTCAGCTATGGTGGCCATGATATCAAAATTACTTTTGAAAAAACAAACAGCACATCAATAAAACAGTTCCTAAGACAAAATCAAAATACGTTTATGAACATATATCTAGATTAGATATTCTTAATTTTTGAATAAAAAAAGTTAATAAAGGGAGGATAAAAGCAGAATGGGTTTTTTCTGCTTTTAAATTAGGTCAATAAGTTTATCTTTTTCTTAATACTGCGCCAGCACCTAATACTGCTGTTACTCCAAGTAAGAGTAGGATTGGGTTACCGGTTGCTAACATGGTATGAGCAGAAGTTGCGTTAGCTGTTTGGTTTTGTGCAACTTGTGCGGTTGCGTTTCCGGTTGTGTTTGTGGTTGCGTTGTCAGTTGAGTTGCCGGTTGCGTTGATTGGTTCTCCTGCTGCTTCGTTGTGTGCATAGTCAGGATCAATTTCCGGTGCACCTGAGTGTCCGTTTTCAACATTTCCATTGTACTGGCTTCCAGCCCATCCGCCGTCATCGGTAGAGTAGTCAACACCTTCGAAGTCAGGGTTGTCGCCGACTCCATCCATGTCGTCTACAGCGCTAAGGTAAGTTCCGTCTACATCAGAATTTGCATCTGCTGCACATACAACACCTGCAGATGCAATTACACAAAATATTGCAAGTAATGTTAATAGTTTTTTTGAAAGATTCATTATAATCACCCGTGAGTTTGATTTCAGTAGGGGCAAGTTAGTTTGTTTTGGAGGAAAAATAACTTGCTTCACACAAGTAATTATATAATCAAGACCATATATAAAGTTTTTCGAATGTAAGTGCTCACTTGCATCTTAAAAAAAGAAAAAAAGCAAAATTAAAAAGTTATAATAAAAAATAATAAAAATAAAACTTCTATTTGAAAAAATAAATAATATACTGAAATATTAATATGTTAATTTTAAAAAAAAATAGTTAAAAATCTAAGAATTGATCTTAGATTATTTTTTGTCATATGCCTTTACTGCTTCTTCAACATCATTGTAAAGACCGAGTGCGGCTAAAGCACCAACCTTACCCTGTTCGCCTGTAACGGCTATTAAAGGTATGTTCAATTCTTCTGCAACACTTTCTGCAGTTTCAACATCCATCATTCCTGATTTGGTGGCAATTGAATATTCCCTCAATTTTTCAGGAATGTCAAGACCTTCCAAAATAGCTATAGCTGTTTTATCAGATAATGTATCTCTTTTGAGGATTTCAATAACCCTATTAATCAAGTCTTCTTTTCTGGATTCTTCAACTGCAAATGTCAAAGCAATAGAAACACAGTTTTGAGTTTTATGAGGATTATGCGGATATAGCTGTACAATGATATGGTCCAGATATTCAAAACCTTCACCTGCAAGCTCCACACCCAAGTTATGAGCCATGGTCCATGTAGCACCTGCATCCTTGGTATCAGTATCATCAACACCAATGACCACTTTTTCAAGTTTTGGAGTTACTACAGTAGCTTTACCGGCTTTTGAGCCTCCGCCAACTTCAATAAGTTCCACATATTTTACTCCTTCACCCATTCCTCTGCACATTCCGGCACCTACGCCTGCACCGGCAAGTCCTGCATGGGTTACCTTTACCTCATCGCCGTCAATGACAATTTCATCTATTCCTGCAGCATTGAAACTTGCCTTCAGGTCAAGAGGTGCTGAACCGACATGACAGGAGTAAACATGCTTGTTTCCATCACGGTAAGCTGAATCAATCAGTTCTGAATTGTTTCTGTATTGGTTTAACAACCAGTGAGATCCGGAAATGCATGGATGGTACTCTACAATTTCCACTTTATCCCCATCAACCATTGTCAGCACTTTTTCGTATGGTGCTATCCAAGGGTCTTGGAATTTTTCTCTTAATTCGTTAGGTTTTAAAATTTCCATCTAATCACTAGATTTCTTTTAATCTGTCGCACATTTTAATTGCTGCTTCAACAGCACTTTTTGCGTTTTTAACACGTCTGTGAGCATCTAATCTGGTCATTCCAGGACCGGTAATACCAAGTGCTACAGGGGTGTCATATTCCAATGCCAAATCAGCGATTTTACGGGAAGCGTGTTGTGCTACGATTTGGTCGTGGTCTGTTGCACCTTCAATAACAGCACCTAATGTGATGATTGCATCGTATTCGCCTTTTTGCAATAATTTTTTGATTACTAAAGGCATGTCGAATACACCAGGCACAGCCACTACTTTTGTAATTTCACAATCTCTATTTTTAGCTTCCGCTTTAGCTAATTCTAACATCATTTGAGTTATATCATAATTAAATTCTGCAACAACAGCTGCAATTTCATATTTTACCATTTTATCTACCTCGTTTTTTAATTAAACTCCACCGCTGAATATAATGAGAAGGAATCCAGCAACCCCACTAACTACCATAATGAATATGATAAAAAGTGCGGCCATTTGCATCTTGGTTAATTTTTTAAAATTCATATTTTTATTCTCCATCTATTTTTCATAAATTATCTTTAACCGCTTCGGCAAGTTCCATTGTAGTTGCAGAACCTCCCAAATCACCAGTTAAAATATTACCGTCATTCAATACTTTCAATATTGCCGCATCAAACTTGTCAGCGGCTTCATTTTCACCAATGTATCTAAGCATCATCACTGCGGAAAGCATCATGGCTATAGGATTGGCTATACCCTGACCTGCAATGTCCGGCGCTGAACCGTGAACAGGTTCGAACAATGCTCCGTCTTCACCTATGTTTGCAGAAGGAATAAGACCTAAACCTCCAACAAGCCCTGCGCCCTCATCGGACAGTATGTCTCCAAAGAGGTTTGTTGTTACAATAACTTCAAAGCTTTCAGGCTGTGTAATGAGATACATTGCTGTTGCATCTACATAAAAGTCCTCAGTTGCAATATCCGGATAATCACGAGCAACCTCATAGAAAATTTCCTTAAACAGGCCGTCAGTTTTCTTCAATACATTGGCTTTGTGAACAGCAGTCACTTTGCTTTTATTGTTTTCCACTGCATAATTGAATGCAAAGTCAATAATGCGTCTTTCAGCTTCCCTTGTTATGATACGTTTTGCCACTGCACCTTCATCGGTGTAGGACTCCTCATCTGCAATATACATTCCCTCCGTATTTTCACGGACAATCATGAAATCAATGTCATCAAACAGTGAATCGGTGTTGGGATATGTTTTCACAGGCCTTAAGTTGGCAAACATCTTCATTTCCTGGCGTATCTTAACAATAACGTCAGCTGCAGTCTCTCCTGCTGCACCAAATAAACAGGCATCGGCATTGCGTATGATATCCAGGGTTTCACTAGGAAGAGCAGTTCCAGTTTTTTCAAGACATTCATCGCCTGCCTGGCCGTAAACGTAATCAAAATCAATATCTAAACTATCAAGAACAAAAAGTGTAGCTTCCATTACTTCCTTACCTATTCCGTCTCCCGGAACAACAGCTATCTGATACTTATCTTTTGTTTTTGAGGTACTCAATTAAACCACCTTGTTCTAATATTTCCAACATGAATGGAGGCAATTTTTTAAACTCTATTGTTTCGCCACTTTGATTGGTGATCAATCCTTTATCCATGTCGACTTCAATTTCTTCTTCGTTTTCAACTAATTCAGTAATTCCCGGAGCTTCAAGCAGCGGAACACCTACGTTTGTAGCATTTCTGTAAAAGATTCTTGCAAAAGACTCCGCAATCACGGCTGAAACCCCTACGCCCTTAAGTGCAATCGGCGCATGTTCACGTGATGAGCCGCAACCGAAATTCCTTCCGGCCACGATGAAATCACCCTTTTTGCATTTTTTATCGAAATCAGCATCCAATCCTTCCATACAATGCTGAGCTAATCTTTCTTCATCTGTGTAAATCAAATATCTTCCAGGAACAATAATGTCAGTGTCAATATCGTCTCCAAATTTCCATGCGGTTCCTTTCACAATATCACTCCGGTGCTACAATTCTTCCTTCAATAGCTGAAGCCGCAGCAACAGCCGCTGAGGATAAAAACACTTTTCCATCAGGTGAGCCCTGTCTACCCTTAAAGTTTCTGTTTGAAGTGGACAGGCTTACCTCTCCGGGACCTATAATTCCAGTGTGTCCTCCAAGACATGGGCCACAGCAAGGAGCTGACACAAGTGCGCCGGCATCAACGAATATTTTCAGAAGCCCTTCGTCAAGTGCCCTTGAGTAAACTTCTTTTGAAGCCGGAATGACGAGCATTCTTGTTCCTTTAGCTACCTTCTTGCCTTTCAATATTTTTGCAGCCTGTCTTAAATCGCTTAACCTTCCGTTGGTACAGGAACCTAAAAATACCTGATCCAGTTCCTGGTCGACCTCGCTTACCGGCCGTACATTATCAACATGGTGAGGACAAGCGACTTGAGGTTCCAAATCACTTACGTCAATATCAATTATATTAAGAGATGGTGAATCCAAATCAGTCTTATAAACCTTATATGCCTTATCTGAGCGTTTTTCAACGTAATCTATGGTCTTTTGGTCAGGTTCCACCAAACCGGTTTTACCACCCATTTCAATAGCCATATTGCATAAAACCATCCTGTCGGATACGCTCATGTCGCTTACGGTTTCGCCTGCAAACTCACAGGCCTTGTATGTTGAGCCGTCTGCACTTACCTGGCCTATAATATGTAGGATGACATCCTTGGCGTAAACGTTTTCCTTCAGTTTGCCTGTTATTTCAAACCTGTTGGTTTCAGGCACCTTAAGCCATAAATTTCCTTCAGAAAAAACCATTGCCATGTCAGTTGACCCGATGCCTGTTGCAAATGCTCCCAAAGCACCATGAGTACAGGTATGTGAATCAGCACCCACTATAACTTCTCCAGGCACAACGTGACCCAATTCCGGAAGTATCTGATGGCAGACTCCCGCATTGACATCATAAAAATGTTCAATATTCTGCTTTTTAACGAACTCTCTCATTATCATGTGATTATTAGCTGAGTCAATTGAGTCTGCTGGAACTTGATGGTCAAAAGGAATGACAATCTTTGACGGGTCCCAGACTTTTTCAGCGCCTATTTTTTCAAAAGATTCAACTGAAAGAGGTCCGGTCAGGTCGTGTGTCATTGCTACATCAATATTTGCTATTACTATATCTCCAGCTTCAACTTCACTCTTACCGGATGCTCTAGCTAATATTTTTTCTGACATTGTTGGCATATTTTCAACCTCTTAATAATGATAAATATATGTATTTTATAAAATATATAAGTTGTTTTATTTTTGAAAAAAATGAATTTTTTAAATATTTTAACTATATATATAATGTATTCCAAAAATAATATCATGAGCTCATTTTTGAATAAACTTAGAAAAAAAGAAGAACCTATTACTATTGAAGAAAAAGGTCCGGTTTGGGACGATAGGATTTTCTGGGTTTCAACAATGCAAAAAATTGCTTTTCCAGTATTAAATAACCTTGCAAAGGGAAATTTAAGGAAAAACATGCCTTACGAGTCAACTTCACTCGAAGGACAGAAATTCTCATACCTTGAGGCCTTTGCACGTGTGTTTAATGGAATTGCACCATGGTTAGAATTGGGAGCAGACAACTCAGAGGAAGGCATTGTACGTGAAAAATACATTAGAATGACAAAAAAAGCCATCTCAAATGCAGTGAATCCCAACAATAACGATTACATTTTTGTAGTTGAACCAAAACAATCTTTAGTTGATGTTGCTTTATTTGCTCAAGGATTGCTAAGGGCTAAAAATCAAATTTGGCTTAATTTACAAATGGATGATCAGGCAAGAATTATCCGTGAACTTAAAAATACAAGAGTTATCGCACCTTATGAAAATCACTGGTTATTATTTACTTCAATGATTGAAGCTGCTCTTTTGGAATTTACAGGAGAATGCGATAAAGAGCGTTTAAGCTATGGTGTTCGCAGATTCAGAGATGAATTTTACATGGGTGACGGAATCTACTCCGACGGAGAAGATTACACTTCAGGCTATTTCAACAGCATTGTAATTCATCCGATGTTAAATGATATTCTAAAAGTGATGAGAAAATATGGAATCAGCGAAGGCGAATTTCTGGATGTTCAGCTGATGAGATCTTCAAGATTAGCATCACAGCTGGAAAGAACCATCTCACCTGATGCGACCTATCCTCTTTTGGGTACTTGTCTTGCTTATCGTTGCGGAATTTTCCATTCCCTATCACAGGCAGCATTATTAAAAATCTTACCTAGAAATATTCAGCCCTCTCAGGTCAGGTCCGCTCTGACAGCCGTCTTGAAAAAGCAATTTGGAGACAATCACAACTTTTCAAGTGCCGGATGGTTACTTGTAGGACTTAACGGTTCACAATTGGACATTTCAGAAAGTGATATCAACACAGGCAGTCTCTATTTCTGTTGCGCAATATTTTTAGCATTAGGTCTACCGGCTTCAGACGTGTTCTGGACAGAACCTTTCGCTGAATGGACAAGCATGCAGGCATGGAACGGACATCCTGTACAAAAAGATCAAACTATTGATTTTTAAATTTTTTTTCTTTTTTTAACTTATTATTTGATAAAAATAAATTTTTCTAAAAAATAGCTATTTTAATAAAAGTAGGGCTTAAATTAAACCCTAACAATTATTAAAAATTGGAAAACTAAATTTGAATTCCAAATAAATTCCGATTCAATATTCCTCTTAAGGAGGTGGATGATGGTTGAAATGCTTTTAGACTGCATTATATTTTTAGCAGTCTCTTATAACAAGCAAATAATTAGCTTATTATAAGATAATAGCATTTCAGATAATATTGAATATGAATCAAAAATAGGTTACAGTTTTCAAGGCGAGAAGTTAATGAAAACGATTTCTAATGAACTGGAATTTTATTTTGTGAAATATTTTGTGAAATAGACAATATTTATCTAGGTGAAACTCCACCTAACCATCACCTAAATATTGCCTAAATAAACGTTTTCAATTCCTTTTTCTATAGCAATTTCACGTGCCTTAAACAGAATTTCAGGTCTTGTTGGTGAAATGTCATTCATCTTATAGTAAGGAAATGCCCTTGAAAAGTGAAGCGGAACTTCCGGACCCAGTTCAGTTAAAACAAAATCGCATAATTCACTAATTTCATCAATAGAATCGTTTTTGTCATTGATAATCAGATTTGTAATTTCAAGATGTTTTCCCTCAAGATAAATCCTTCGGACATTGTCCAAAACGATATCGAGGTCGGCACCGCAGACTTTTTTGTAAAAATCCCCGGACATGGATTTCAAGTCTATGTTGAATGCATCTACAAAAGTCAAAACCTCTTCCATGGACTTGTCGGAATAGTATCCGTTGCTTACATAGATTACCTTCAGGTTTTCCCGCCTTGCCAGAAGGGAAGTTTTCTTGGTGAATGGCAAGTGTATCGTAGGTTCATTATAGGTCCAAGCAATTGACTTGCAATTGTAATTGAGTGCATTTTCCACAATCGCTTCTGGTGTTATTTTAATGCCTCTTGTATTTTTATCATATTCCTGGGATATCATATAGTTCTGACAGTGCAAACATGTCATGTTACACCCAAAACCGCCTATGGAATATGTCAATGTGCCTGGCAGAAAATGATTCAAAGGCTTTTTTTCAACAGGGTCCGGACTTAGGGAAGAAACTATTCCATATGACTCATCAAACAGCTCTCCGTTAATGTTTTTATGCTGTCTGCAAACCCCAACGCTGCCGTCGGCAATCTTGCAGTAGTTTGCACAAATCTCACATCTGATTTTCTGTGTCTTGGAGCTTTTTTTGTATAAATCCCTACTCACTAACATAATGCTCATAGCCACTGTTTTTTATCTCTTCAACAAATCCGTTTTCAAGTGTAAGTTCAACAACGTCTGAATCTGTTACTTCACCGATTACCTTAACGTCAATAGGCAGTTTTTCAAGATTGTCCTTTGAAATGGTGAAAAGCAGTTCAAAATCCTCCCCGACATGAAGTATCAGGTCCAGATAATCAAGATTGAGTTTTTCTGAAATCTCCTTGTACTCGTCAGTTATTCCCAGAAACTCCTCATAAATCATGAATCCGAAGCCGTCCCTTTTGATTTCATACAGTTCGCTTGCAAGGCCGTCGGTAATGTCGGTGGCCGATGTGGCAAAATCCTTTAAAATCAGTCCTTCCCTTATTTTGGCTTCAGGCTTCAATGAACGTTTGGTATAAACATTATCCAAGGTCTCCAGTTCAAAGCCCAATGCCGCAAGGCCAATGCCACCCGTTACAGCTATCAAGTCACCGATTTCATAAGTGTCCTTCATCAAGGGACTCTCAGCAAGTCCCAAAGCGGTTCCGGAAATTATTATCTCATAGGCTTCGTTTGTGTCTCCTCCAATAAGAGGGATTGAATAGTAGTTACATGCGCTTAATACACCTTCAATGATTTGCTTAAATGAATCGACATCCAAATCCTTAGGTATTGCAATGGACAATAAAAATCCTAAAGGTTCAGCCCCCATGGCCGCAAGATCACTGACGTTGACAGTGACTGACTTGAAGCCCATGTCAAAATAGGACATGTTTTTTGGAAAATGTCTTGATTGAATCAGCATGTCACATGTTGAAATCAAATTAGAATCAGTTAATGCTGTAATGGCAGTATCATCGGGAGTTATATCCTTTGAATTGGCAATAATATATCTGACCAATTCTTTTTCACCAATATCCGAGACTTTTAAGGTCATGAATATTAATATGAATTTTAAAATAAATATATTTTTAGAAAAAAAGAAAAAGGAGTGAGAGGTTATCTCACTATTTAATTGTTATTTTTACTTTTTTGGTTGACGCTTCGTATGTCTTGTCTCCGCCATACTTAATGACTGCTTGGAAAATACCTTTCTTGGTCAATTTGAGTGAGAAGGTAACTTGTCCTTTAGCGTTAGTCCTGCCAGAGTATGTTTTACCGTTCACAGTGATTTTTACAAGTTTACCCTTTTTGAGGTAAATTTTACCGTTAGAGGAGGATCCTTTAATGGTTTTTAAAGTAACTGTGTATTTCTTGGTTTTTGCAGTCACTTTGTATGATTTAGCAGCTGCAGAAATTGAAGTCGGTTTTTTGATTACATCAATCATTGCAGAAGCGAATGTTGCGTTGTATGTTTCGTTTCCAAGGTAACACGGAGCACAGGTGTAGTAGTTTGCAGTCAGTAGGTTGATTTGAAGATGTGCCACACCGTTAGCATCAGTAGTCTTGATGTGGACAAAACCGTTGATAGCAAATAACACAGTTTGGTTTACAAGACGATAACCATTAATATCAGTTAACAGTACGTCAAAGTATGCTCCTCTTTCACCAGCTCTATAATCAACAGCATAAACTTGCAATCTGAATCCGTCTGTCACATTAAATTGAGTAGGTATCAATGGAGGGATAGTCCTTTCAAATTTAATGGAAGTGTTTGTAGGAAGATATTTATCGTTTCCTGCATAACTGAATTCAATTACTTCACCGAGTATGCCTGCAACTTTGAATAAACCGTTAGCATTGGTTGTAGTAGTGCCTGTATTATTACCGACTGCATAACTGATAACTGCGTTAGCAATAGGGTTGCCGTCAGCATCCAATAATAAAGCCTCAATATTCAAGTTCTCCATAATTGTAATGTTTGCAAACTTGGTTGCAATGTAATTACGTACGGTGAAATTGGATATGTCGTAAGCTGGAGCGTGTTTATCGTCACCTGAGTAAATTACAACAACATTATGGTCACCTTCTGTAACTCCTGCGATAGGAACTTCAGCGCTTCCATTAACCAGTTCAACAACAGTTTCTTTTCCGTCAACAATAACAGTAACGTTTCCTGTAGCATTAGGAATTTCAACTTTAACTGTTGCATTATCTCCAGGTCTGAGGTCTTCCGGAATAGTAATGTTTACAACAGTGCTTTCAGGATCAGCTACGGAGAATGAAATTACAGTTTCATTTGCATTAAATTCATCATCACCAAGATATTCAGCAGCAACTGTGTAATTTCCAGCTGGAAGAACAGTATTTACAACAGCCTTACCGTCTTTGACCTCAGCAAATATGTCTGTGCCGCTTGTAGTGAATTTAACAAATCCAGTTGCATCTTCATTAACAGTAACTGTAATCATAACGTTATTATCATCAACAGCAACATCTGAAGCAATTGTTGTGTTCTGTTTAATGTGGTCAGTTACGGTAAATGCCTTGGATGTTCTGTTTGAGTTGAACTTGTCATCACCTAAGTAAGTTACATCTACGGTGTAATTTCCAGCAGGCAATATGAGATTATAGCTTGCTTCACCGTTATTAACTGCAAGGTAAACTGATTCGCCACCAATATTGAATTCTATAAGGCCGCTTGCAGAACTGTCAACAGTAGCAGTAATAGTCACATCATTTTCTAGAGCACCTACAGTAACATCAATTGTTGTATTTTTCAACTCGACATGTTGTTCAGTCACTGTAAATGAAGCGGTTGTGCTTGCATTATTGAAATCATCGTCACCCAAATAGGTTACAACAGAACTGTATGTTGCAGGAGCGAAATCATAAGTGAAAACAGCTTCTCCATCTTTTACAGGAACAACGAATGTTTGACCTAAAATTGCAATAGTGATGTATCCTGTAGCGTTCTTATCAACAGTTGATACGATAGTTACAGAAGTGCCGTCAACAGTAGGAACTGCAGTTATTGCAGTGTCTTTTTTAACATGGCCCACTATATTGAATGTTTCAGCAGTTGAGTTCATGTTAAAGTTTTCATCACCCATATAGGTTGCAACGACTGTGTATTCTCCGGCTTGAAGTATGTCTTCAAGTATTGCTTTTCCGTTTTCAACTTCTGCATATACTGTGTATTCTTCAGCACCGGTAACTTCAAACTTGACAAGACCTGTTGCGTTTTCATCGACACCAACAGTTATAGTGACATTATTTTCATCTATTTGAATATCAATGTCAATAGGGGTGTCGTTAAGTTGTTTTTCTACAACAGAGAAGTTTATTTCAGTACTGTTAGCGTTAAAGTTATCATCACCAAGGTATGCAGCAACTATTGTGTAATTTCCTGCTGGAAGAACAGTATTTACAATAGCTTTACCGTTTTTAACTTCAGCAAATATGTCGGAAGCACTTGTTGTGAACTTGACAAATCCGGTTGCATCCTCATCAACTGTAACAATTATTGTCACATTATTTTCATTAACAACGACATCTGAAGAAATTGTTGTGTTCTGTTTAATGTGATCAGTTACAGTAAATGCCTTGGATGTTCTGTTTGAGTTGAACTTGTCATCACCAAGATAGGTTGCAACGACTGTGTAATTTCCTGCAGGCAATATGAGATTATAGCTTGCCTCACCGTTATTAACTGCAAGGTAAACTGATTCGCCGTCAATATTGAATTCTATAAGGCCACTTGCAGAACTGTCAACAGTAGCAGTAATAGTCACATCATTTTCAAGAGAACCAACATTAACATCAATTGTTGTATTTTTCAACTCGACATGTTGTTCAGTCACTGTAAATGTAGCAGTTGTGCTTGCATTATTGAAATCATCATCTCCTACATAGGTTACAACTGAACTGTAGGTTCCAGGAGCGAAATCATACTTAAATTCTGCTTTACCATTTTCAACAGGAACAACGAATGTTTGTCCTAAAATTGCAATAGTAACGTATCCTGTAGCGTTTTCATCAACAGTGGATACGATAGTTACAGTAGTTCCGTTAACGGTAGGGACTGCATTTATTGTAGTGTCTTTTTTAACGTGGCCCACAATAGTAAATGACTCTTCTGTGGAGTTGGAATTGTAGTTGTCATCACCAAGATAGGTTGCAACTACTGTGTAATCTCCAACAGTAAGTACGTCTTCAAGTATTGCTTTTCCGTTTTCAACTTCTGCATATACTGTGTATTCTTCAGCACCGGTAACTTCAAATTTGACAAGACCTGTTGCGTTTTCATCAACACTAACAATCATAGTGATATTATTTTCATCTATTTGAGTGTCAATTGCAATCGGTGTGTCTATGAGAGGTTTTTCCTCAACTGTGAAGTTAATGTCAGTGCTGTTTGCAGCAAAGTTATCATCACCGATATATGTTGCAACAACTGTGTAATTTCCAACAGGAAGAACAGTATTTATGAAAGCTTTACCATCTTTAACTTCAACAAATAGGTCGTTACCGCCGGTTGTGAATTTAACAAATCCGGTAGCATCTTCATCAACATTAACGGTTATTGTTACATTATTTTCATCCACAACAACATCCGGAACAAGAATTGTGGTATGTTTAACAGTGAATGCTGTGGAATTTGATCCTGTGTAATTGCCGTTATCAGCAGTTACGTTAACATCATATTTTCCTGCGGTCAAGTCCGGAACGGATACATTTCCTGTACCGTCTGTAACAGTGACTTCATAAGTTTCATTACCCACATTAACGAGATATTTACCATCAACATCAGCTTTGACTGTAAAGACAGCGTTTTCTCCTTCTACTATGTTTTCAACAGAAACTTCAATGGAAACAGATTTAGGAATTACTTCGAATACTGTTTCATTAAATGCAGAGTAATTATCATCAGCAGCGGATACATTAACCTTATAAGTTCCAACAGTTAAATCGGAAACAGATACATTTCCTGTACCGTTAATAACAGTGACTTCATAAGTTTCATTGCCTACATAAACAAGGTATTTACCATCAGCATCTGCATCAACAGTAACCACTGCATTTTCGCCGTAGGTTATATTGGATACAGTAACGTTTAAGTTTACATAGCCAGCAATGATGTTTAAAATACCAGAAATGACTTTAGATTCTTTAGTGTAGTAGGAATCGCCTTCAAAAGTACCTGTGATAATATATTTTCCAACACTTAAATTAGGAAGAACAAGATCTTCAACACAGGATTGTGTGACGGTATAAACTACATTAACATCACTATCATATACTATGTATGTAATGTTTCCATATGCATTGACCGGAGATGTTACTCTAACTGTTACATTTTCACCATACTTAATAGTGTTATTTGATATTCTGAAGAGTCCTGTAGCATTATTAATTGTTAAATTGGCATAGCCATATGCTTCATTATAGTCGTCAGTTTCAATTTTATAAACTTTGATTTCATATTTTCCAGGTTTTAAGTTTTCACTTGGGATTGTAAAGGTTCCGTTGCCGTCAATATACAATGAAACTGAATCATCGTATCCATTGTCTATAAATAATGTATAATAATCAGCAACATCGACTTTTACATTAATTTCAATATCTTCACCATAGTTAGCTTCAGCATCACTTACAGTAATGTTTGGAGTTATTTTGTAAACTTCAACATAAATTGGTATACCAACTGGATAGTAGTTTTTATTTCCACCATATGCCGCTGTAACAAAATAATTACCATGTGTCAATGTGATATTTTCAAGTTGAGCTTCATCATACCATTTTCCATTCAATTGATAGAGAATCTTATCGGTGGCATTATTGATGAGTTCAGCATTAACTTCTAATTTTTCACCCTGAGTAATATTTGATATTGTAACTTTTAATCCAGGATCAATACGATTAACAGCGAATGTTTTGGTTATTTTATCAAATACGAAAGTGTTTGAATTATCGTCTTCTGGATTTAATACAACCTCATATTCTCCACCTGTAAGATTGCTTAAAGTGTAGGTGAATTTATTGTTAGTCACGTTGACTGGATAGACTTTGTTGTTAATGTTTATATTGACATTGAAGTCGAAGTTTGTACCTATGTCAATAGTACCATTAATTATTTCAGTTTGTCCGTAGTCAATATCGCTAACATTACAATCAACTTTAGCATCAAATACTGAATTGGTAATTTTCACATTAGGGTTAACACTATAGATATTTCTGTATTCGTCTGCCTTATTCTCTGCAAACAAACAGTCATCGACAGTTACATCTCTTGTTCTAATGTCTAATGCACCACTGCCTGAAAGTGTGTTGGCAGAAAATGTGGATCCAATAACATATAATTTTTCGTCGTTACTATAAACAACATTTTTAACAGTATTATCTGTGAATGTAGAACCTTTTATATTTAGAGTTTTTGAACCTGTTGAAGTGATTGCAGACACCAAAGTATTTCCTGAGAATATGGAATTTTCAATATTTAAGTCTGTACGAACTCCTCCTGATAAAATAGCATCGCCTAGAGTATTATTGTAAAATTCCGCATTAATGAGAACATCATCACAATCATCAACATAAATACCAGAACCTACAATTCTGTTTTCAACAAATTTAGTTGATGTAATTTTCGCTGATTCCACTGATTTCATATGAATGATGTAGCCATTAGAATAATATACAGTATTGTTTTCAAATACTGATTCATTAATAATAATATTAGACGAACTATAAATGATTTGATATGCCCTATTGTCATAAAATCCTGATTCGACAACTTTTAAATTTCCTTCACTATATATAATTGTAGTTTTTAAAGCATTATTGGAAAAAGTACATTCGTCAACAGTCAAATTACCTTTATTGTTAAGGACTCTTTCTTTAAATCCAGAAATTACAATATCCTCTAGGGTGATATCAGTGTTTTCATTAATAGTCAAAAATCCTGAATTTGTGTAGCTTCCATCAAATACAACAACACCTACTGGAATTATGGTTAGCTTTTTACCTGAAACTTCCAATCCGGTATTGCCTTCACCAGTGTAATTTCCTTCCATTACATAAATGATGTCTTCAGCTGCAGAATTACTGATAGCGTCACGTAATGTGTCGAATTTTCCACCAGTACTGTTGACAATGAAATTGCCTATATATTCACTGACAGTGAATGTGGTTGTGTTTACTGCATCGTTAAAGTTTTCATCACCTTCACGGATGACCATTACGCTGTAGTTTCCTTCTCCAACGCTGTCAAGTGTTATTTCAGCTTCAGTACCAGCAATAGTGAAAGTTGTTAACCTATTATTGAAGAGAAGCCTGTAAGTTCCGTTTTTACTTGCGCTGATTTTTAAAACAGGTGTAGCTGTATCTGCATTCTTAAGGATAATGTCATCTACAGTCAGATTGATGTAGACTTTTGCCTTATTAATGATAAGTCTGTCCCTTATTGCTTCGCCATAATATACGTTGCCGTTTGTGTCATAAAGGATTTCATTTAATATAACGTCATAAGCACCTTTTGGTAAAATACCTGTATTATATTCAAATATTCCGTCTGTAACTGTAACTAGAGCATCTTCATAGTTAACAAATTCAGGTAATATTAATTGCATGTCCATGTTGAATTGAGGATCAAGTGTACCTGTAATTGTTGTAGGAATGCCGTATTCTCCATCCGGTACGTATAATATCACATCATAGAAATCGAATGTGTTATTTTTAAATTCTTCAACATCACCTGCATTGTAAATGTTTGCAAACTCATAAGCGAAGTTAATTCCAAAGAAGGATTCTGTAAGTTTCAATGTTTTGTTGTTGTAGATTGCCCCACCATTGCCTGTTGCGGTATTTGCAACTAAATTGGAATTATTCACAATCATTACATTATTATTGTAAAGGGCACCTCCATCCTTTTCACTGAATCCTCCGCTAAATGATGAATTGTCTATGTTTGCTTCACCGTCATTGAAAATTGCACCACCATATCCTTTAGCAGTGTTATCTTCAAAAGTTGAGTTTAAGACTTCTAATGTTCCTTCATTATAAACAGCTCCGCCATTTATACCTTCATTTTCATTGAAAACTGTGTCTTTAATGGTTAATGAATTTTTGTTATATATTGCACCACCATTTCCGTTATTGACGTTTTCTGTGAAATTGGAAGCAACAATTTCTGCATTTCCATTGTTGTACACTACTGAATTTGTGTTTATGACATTGCTTGAGAATTCAGCTCCGTCGATGAATAAGTTTCCATCATTTAAAACAATAGCATTGTTAATGGAATTAAGTGAAAATACTCCGCCGGTTATATTTAAGGAACCTGAATTGTATATGATTGATTCAGTTTCAAAAGCTGTGAATGTACAGTTTTTAAGTGTTAAACTGCCGTGATTTTCAATTGATGCGTGATCTTTTATGCCTCCATCAACAAACTCAATGTTTTCAATTACAACATTATATCCTTCAGGTACTGTAAAGAACCAGTTTGTGCTGTTTCCATCGAAAACAACCATACGGTCTCTGAAATTTTTAAGGGTGAAGGATTTGTTGAACACAATTTCCATATTCTCATCAATATGATAATTTGCATTTGCATAAATAATACCATTATCTGTAACATTGCCAATAGCATCAGTTAAGTTTTCATATACCTCATCTGCGGATATGATGAAGTTTGGCACTTTCATTTCAAATTGTTTATCTGTAAAGATATATGTATTGAGGTCATGGTCATTCATTACACCTATAGTGTAGTTTCCACCCATTACGTCCTCGAAAGTGACATTGAAACTCTGAGATCCGTTATTGTAAATTGAATATAAAGGCACATGACCGAAGTACATTAAAACAACTGAATCGAAGACATCCTCAGATGTACCGACAACAGTAACAGTCTGGTTGATTTTATCCATATTGAAATCTAATGTACCTTTACCATTAAATACACAAGCTTTCTTGACTATTTCTTCAACAGCATCGCCTGCAAAGTAATTCATAGTTCTTTCATCACCTTCACCTTGGTAGTTGTCTAAAAATGTACATCCGGCAAATGATGCGGATACGAACTGTTCAAGACCTTCTGAAATGTAGATTGCTCCACCTTCAGATCTTGCGGTATTGTTTATAAATGTACAGTTAACTGCAATGACATCTGCATCCTGGTCTGAAGAAGCTGAACCGATATATATTACTCCACCATATTCAGCATCGTTATTGTAGAAATTACAGTTCATCAATGTTAAAATACCAGCATCCATTTCAATAACTGCACCATCACTGACGGCATATCCGTTAATCACGGTAAGGTTTTCAAGTGTAATGGTAGGACCTGGTGTATTATATATTACAGGAATAGGTGGAACTGCCTCAATTACCTCTACTTCAGTATCATATGTTAAATACAGGAAGTCACTTTCATGTTGACAGTCAAAAATAACCTCTTCGCCTTCAAATGCTCTGATTGTTATTTCTAATTCTCCTTCAATATCAATACCAGCGTTTCCATCTTCGTAATAATATGTTCCGCCTCTAACTGTAATGATTCCTCCCATTAGTGAAGCCGCATCTATTGCTTCTTCCAGGGTTTCATAATATTCATAATCTGAATCTTCATCTTCCTGGTATATGAATGGATAGTTATAATATTCATCATCATTGTAGTCATCTTCACCAGAAGTGCGGATATCTTCATTATTTGCAGACCTCATAATGGATAATGGGGCCATTTTGATATTGCTGGTTGAATAGTATAAATCATCGCCTTCAAATACTGCATTGATTTCATAGTCTCCAGCATCCAAACCTGAAACGATTAAATCATCTCTGCAGGATTGGGTTAGGGTTTTAACAACGTTTTTATTTGAATCTGTTATTGTGTATGTGATATTTCCTACTGCATTTTCCGGAGCTGAAACCCCAATGATAGCATTATTTGGAGATGTGACTTTATTAGAGGCACTTAATGTGAATGCTCCAAGAGTTTTAGTGACTTTCAAAGTGGCTTCAGTGAAATTTGATATGTAGTTTACACGTTCCTGTGAAGTAACTTTGATTGTGTAGGTTCCAGGTTCAAATATTTTATCTATTTCAACAGATCTGCTGCCGTTTACATATTTATCAGTTTTGTAATCTCCAATTTCTATTGTATAGATTGAAGGAACATTTGTTTTTATGTTTACAACAACGGTTCCATTATCTTCTACTTCCACATCCTCTACAGATATGGTCGGATTGGCTTTATTAACTACAAAATTAATTATGGAAGTTGAAGGCACGTAATTTTCATTATTATAGCTGGCTACGAGAGTGTAATTTCCAGCATCTAATTTCAATGATTCGAGTTCATCTTTTGTGTAATATTTTCCATTCAATTGGTAACTTACAGTACCTGAAACGGTAGAAGGTAATGTTTCAACTACTTTCAGAGTTTCACCATAAGTAATATTGTCAACAGAAACATTAAATTCAACACCTGCACGGTTAACTTTGAAATTTACGGTTATGCTGTCCATCAGGTAGGTATTATTGTTCATATCTACAACATTGTTTAAAACAGCTGTATGTTTACCCTGATTCAATACGCCTGCATTATAAGTGAATTTATTGTTTTCAACTTCTACAATGACATTTTCACCAGCAACTGTTAAGTTTGCTGCTGAGTAGATATTGGCACCGATGTCTACTGTACCTTTTATTATTGAGTCATTACCATATGAAACAGATAATGCACTTAATTTAGCATCTTTAACATCGAAAACTGTATCATGAGCCACGGTAAATCCATTGCTGTAAATATTTCTGTTTTCTCCAGTGTTATTTGCAAAAATACACTCATCAAAGAGTGCGGTAACTCTAGGAGAGGTTGCAACGGCTCCATTTGTTGCATGGTTATTTATAAAGGCACTGCTGTCTACCAATAATGTTAGCTTTTTATCATTAGGGTTTTTGATTAAAATTGCAGAACCCAACTTACCGCTATTGTTATTGAAGACACAGCTGTCAATGAATGCATTTGAACTTCCGTCAAGACATATGGCTCCGCCGTCTACATCACTGTTGGAATTGTGTTCAAAATTGGATAAAGAAATATCCAGAGCTACATCATCATTGTTGGCATTGACATATATTGCCCCACCTTCAAGTTGAGCTTTTTCTCCTAAACTATTTTTGACGTTGTTTTTCACGAAATTAGATAGGGTTACAGATACATATCTGGAATTGTTTCCGACATATATTGCAGATCCTTTAACAGCAGTATTCTGTTCAAATTCACATGAAATGATTGCTGGTTCAAATTGGGAAATGTTTTCAAAGTGAACTGCTCCACCATCACGTGCGGTGTTATTTATGAATTTGGAATCTGTGATTGAAATATCCTCATAACCCAAGGATGTGACTGCTGCAGTACTTGCTTTTAAAGGAGCGACATTATTTATGAAATTACAGTTGTCAATTTCGAGTGATTCGCCGTCACTGAATATAGCTGCTCCACCGTTTCCAGCAAATGAGGTCTTTGTAATCTTATTGTCTGTAAAATTACATGAATCCACTGAAAGGTATCCGTGGTTCACTATAGCTCCATAATTGGTATTTCTGTTGTGAATTCCTCTGAATGTTATACCATGAATATAAACTTCCGCATTTTGGTTGATTATTATGAAATTCGCATCACTGCCCTGAGCATCAAAGACAGCATTTTCCAATGCAACAATATCTAAAGTCTTATTGGAGATTACTATTTTTGTGTCAGTGTATGTTCCTTTTTTAACATATATGGTATCTTCAGCATCGGAATTGGCTACAGCCTCTGCCAAAGTATCATATTCCACATTTGTACTTAGGACTATGAAGTTGCTGTAAGTTTTACTTATGGAAAAAGTAGTGAAATTCATAACAAAATCAAAGTTTTCATCAGCATCGCGCATAGCAACAACTGAATAATTGCCTAAATCAAGGCCAGTGAGCTGCATGCTGCCTTTACCGTTTACAACTTCAAGCGGATAATATTTATTTCCAATGAAAATTGTGTAATTATTATCCCAGTTAGCATAAACATTTAAAACAGGTATTTCAGGTAGTAATACATCTTTTACCTCAAGATTTAATAATATTACAGCTTTTGCAATAACTACTTTTAGATATGCAGGGTTTGTTAAATAGAATTCGTTTCCATTTAAATCGGAATAATACATATGAGTATAGAAATGGTCAGCACTGTCTCCCTGAGTAAACATTCCAATCATGGCTAATTCGTGTGTTCCACCGCTCAGCACTCCAAGATTTATATTAAAGGTGTTATTTTCAACTGTAAGTACTTCTCCGAAAATATTTTCATCAATTGTTCCGGATAAAAGAGTTACATCATTATTTAAATTTGAACCCCAGTCAAAAACACCAGTAAGAATATAATCTGCACCATAGGAAGCATCTTTTTCATTCATTGATAAATCCAAATCATATTCATTAAACTCTAAATTAAATTTCCTTGTTGGTGATGCAGAGTAAATGTTTCTAGAATTGGTTGCAAGATTGGAATCAAAAACAGAGGTGGTAATATTAACGAGGCTGTCACTGTTGTCAGTTATATAAACAGCTCCTCCTAATTCCGCAACATTTAATGTAAATTCACTACCTTCAACTTTAAGATTAGTAGCATATATTGCTCCACCTTCATTAGCAATATTATGGGTAAATTCTGAACTTGTAATAGTTAGATCTGAAGAAGGATTTGCATCAATTGCTCCACCCTGTTCGCCAGTGTTATTGGTGAAAGTACATTCATTTATAGTTGCAACAGTGTTTTTTAAGATAATATTACCATTTAACTCAAAATTAGTACCATTAAGTTCCAATTTTGAATTTTGGGCATCAATTGGAGTTCCAGGTTGATTTTCAGAATTTTTAATATTATTAAATTCACAGTCTGTAATGGAAGACTCCAAATCGCTAGTGAATATTAATGCAGCATCTGAAAATTTACCGGTTATAACTATATCTTCCAAGATAAGTTGGGCATCAGAACCTACATTCAACAGATAACTTTGAGAATCGGCTGAGAAAATGACAGTATCCTCATATTCGGAAATAATTTTAGGCCTAATTGTTACTACTTTATTTCTAATCTGCACGTTAAAATTAGCAGAGCCAGTGTATGTATTAGCTTCAACAGTAATTACTCCACTTCCACCATTAGGAATAGCATTTACAGCAGCACTTAAAGTTTCAAATACGTCCTTATCGTCTAAAACAAAATTAGCTTCTATAATAGTAAAAGTATTATCAGGATATATGTATCTTTTTTCCCATTCTTTCATCATGTAAACTGTATAAGTGCCTGGTTCCAAATCCTCAAAGGTTGCAGGATTGATACTATCACAAAGTTTTCTTTTATACTCCTCACCATTTAAATATAAAACAGCATAATTTACACCCTCATCTTCAACGTCAGGAGTTATTTCCACTGATTGACTAGGAGCATCTGGTGCAATATCAAGGGAACCATGTCCTTTAAATAGACAATCGTCAAAAGTCCAAAATCCAGGTTTACCTGCGCCATCTTCATATCCGAAGTCATTTTCTTCTTCGATACCATCTTTAATCTTTTTATTGCCTTCAAAATAACAATTATTAAGTTCAACAGTACCGTCATCCTCACAGGAGATGGCTCCACCATCGTCTTCTGCCCAATTATTTATGAACCGGCAATTGTTGGCTATGAATGTTCCAGCATCGGCCACACTTACAGCTCCACCATGATCAAGGGCTTCATTTTCAGTCAGTATACAGTTGTTCAATGTCACTTGTCCGTGAGCAACTTCGATAGCACCACCATCAGCTGTTGCATGTCCTTTTTTGAATGTTATGTCATTGAATGTGACTTTTAAGTCTTGATGGTCTAACCAAAACAGGTAATTATTTTTCGCAACACTGCCGTCGAAAATAACAGTATCACCTTTGTTAAAAGGCTGTATTGTTATTGTTGCTGCACTTTCAAAATGGATATATATGTCCCCACAGGTTACTCTGTCAAGCTCAGTGTATGTACCTGCATTAACTAATATTGTTCCTGTTTTACTAGAACTACTTGCAATATGGTCCATTGCGTCACGCAAATCCTCGTACCAACTGCCATCTTCAACCCAATAAAAACAGTTTGAGCTGGCTTTAAGCACATCATCACTAGAAGCGGAAAGCACCTCATTTGATTTGGAAGTTACCTTCACCTCATTCGAAATTGATTTTTCATCTCGACTGTCCGTTACATTAATTTCAACATCTCCACCACTTTCACTATCCGGTGAAATGGCATTGTCCTGTTCAATAGCAACAGAAGTCGTTGCTATCTCGGTATCACTGACTTCTTCCATCAATGTTTCGTTAGCATCAGCGGCTGAAATTGCGCCGATACTTATAAACATTACAAGGATTATCAGCAATATTCCTATCGTTTTTTTCTTCATTTCAAAATACCTCAAATTGTATGAATAATTAGAGAATATTTATTAAAAAATTTTCTCATTAATATTTATCCGTTTATTGTTTTATAAAATTTATGTTGCTTAATTAATGAAATCTATAAATTCAGTTTCCATTTTTCAATATAACAGAACATTTGTTCTTAATTTTAATTTTACACAACAACAGAACGGTTGTTCTCTATACATTTTATATAATAATAAAATATAAATTAATAAATGTATGAATACTAAAGAGTTAATTTTAGAAAAGACTTTAAAATTAATGATTGAAAAACAAAACTCCATCGTTTCAATTAGAGAAATTAGTGCCTCATCCGGAATTGCTATCGGTGGAATATACCACTATTTTTCAAATAAAGAAGAAATATATGATGAAATTACTGAAAAATACTATATAAACTATTACAAATTCAATATAGACAAACTCAGACAGATAAAGGGAAATGCAAAAGAGAAAATCCACGACGTCATGGCTGAAATTTTTAAGCAAAAAGAAACCGGAATCAAGATTGAATCT
Source organism: uncultured Methanobrevibacter sp. (assembly GCF_946404245.1). Classification (GTDB taxonomy): domain Archaea; phylum Methanobacteriota; class Methanobacteria; order Methanobacteriales; family Methanobacteriaceae; genus Methanocatella. Next base: position 49,240 of record NZ_CAMJCX010000001.1, on the reverse strand, counting down.
ATTGATGAAGAAATAGACTACAGATCAATATTGATGGTTTTAACCGGAAACGGATTTAGCTATGAAAATTCTGCGGAGTTTGGCCAAATTAACCTAAAAGAATTGAGGGAATTTCTCACAGAAATTATTGAGGAAGGTAAAAAAAACGGGGAAATCCGTCAGGACCTCCCAAACGAAGACCTTGTAGGCTCATTAATTATAATGTATATGGGAATTCAATATAACTGGGAGGTATATCTGATTGATGATATGACTTCAGAATTTGAAGATATTTTTAATTTGGAATGGGAAAAGATAAGATTCAGAGAATAATTAATAGATATGAAAAACATGATGTGGTTAGATGAACACTAAAGACTTGATTCTTGAAAAAACACTGAAACTAATATTGGAGAAGGGTACAATTGATATTTCAATCAGTGAAATTCGAAATTGTACAGGGCTGACAACAGGCGGCATATATTATCATTTTTCAGATAAAAGCGACTTGTTTGAAGCGATTCTGCAAAAGTATATTGTGAATTATATCAAAATAGATTTTGATCAAATCACCCTTGAAGGTTCATCAAAGGAGAGAATCCATGATGCATTGTGTTATGTTTTACATCACTTCATAAACGGTGTGGAAATTGAAAGCATCAATGAAAAAATCAATTACAGGGATGTAGTCCTTCTTTTAACCGGAACAGGCTACGCCGATGATGACACTAACAGAATGATTTCACAAACAGGAAATGACACTAGAAAATTTTTAACCGGCCTTGTGGAAGAGGGCAAAAGGCAAAATGAAATCAGTCAAGACTTCCCAACTAAAAGCATTGTGGAATCATTGTATATAATGTATATGGGAATTCAATATTTCTGGTTGTTTTCCCCAGATGAGAGTTTTGATCAGATTTTTGAGAAAAACTTTGATATGACTTGGCATGCCATAGAATGCCATTAAAACTATTTTTAATCTAAAAAAAGTAAAAATTAAGTTTCAGAACTATAAAGCGTCTGAAACTCTGTCTTTTATAATTTCGTATAGACGTGTGTCGATTCCTAAAGGATCTGTCAATACGATTTCACCGTCAAACTCGACCTTTTCATCATCGTGTCCGTGATGGTGGTGATGATGATGCCCGTGGTCATGTCCATGGTCGTGGTCATCATGTCCGTGGTGATGATGATGTCCGTGTCCTCCGATTGATTCAGGGTCAAAATCACTTTCAATACCTAAAATTCCAGGTATGTCTCTTTTGGTATGCAATCCATGTGCTACAAACACAGGTACAACAATTATTTTTTCCAAATCGTTTTCGGAATTTAACTTTTTGACTGTTTCTGGAATACCTGGTTCTCTAATTTCCATGAATCCATATTCTACAGGGATTTCAGGGAATTCCTTTTCATACATTTCTTTATAAGCTTTAATTACTTCTTCACCATCATCCAATCTGGAACCGTGGCTTAAAAGTAAGATTCCTGTTTTCTTATCAGACATATTTTATCATCCGTTAATAAGTTATAATTAAATTTTAAATTAAATTCATTGAAGTTATCTTGAAATAAAAATTTTTCAAAAAAATATATGGATAAATTTATGACTATTCATTTACCATATCAATTAAAATGTCTATTAATATATCATCCGCTTTAATAGGCTCAGGATATAATATCTCTCCATCAAACTCGACGGGAGTGAGGTCATGAGTGTGGTCATGTCCATGGCCGTGACCATGTGAATGTTCATGTTCATGATCTTCCAAAAATCCTAATATATGTGGAATGTCGTGAGTTGTGTGCATTCCGGGAGCAATGAATACCGGAACAACAACCAATCTTTCCAAACCGTTTTCATCCACCAGTTTATTAATGGATTCCGGAATGCTTGGACCGCACAATTCCATAAATCCGAAACTGGACGGTAAGTCGCAAGTCTTTTCAAACTTATCGTATAAAGCGGTTGCAAATTCCTTATTGTAATTTAATCTGGATCCGTGAGTTACAAGTAAAATTCCGGTCTTTGCACTGTCATCCAACTTTGATTCGGATAGCGCTTCAGAAATTCTTTTATCAATAATGTCTAATAGCTTGTCTCTTGGACCGATTGAGCCTAAAAGTTCAATTTCTCCATCAAAGTCAACATCATCAGCAATTGATAAATAATGTTCAGCAGGATAATTTCCATCAGGACATCTTGGATCAACTTCCAAAGGTTCCAGACCCAAAAGTTGCGGAATATCGATATTTGTGTGTATTCCAGGAGCCAAAAACACAGGAAGTGCGATGATTTTATCCAAATCTTCAACTTCCTCTTTTAATATTTCAACAGCTCCGGCAATTGTAGGCTCGGAAACTTTCATGTATCCGATTTCAGCTGGAAGTCCTGATTTTTTGATAAATTTTTCTTTTATTTCTTTAAACACTTCTTCAGCATAAGGTAAAGTACTTCCATGACTTACCAGAATCACTGCAGAATTATTTGATAACTTTGAATTTGTATCCATAGGAGATTACTCCGTCTTTTCCATCCTCTCTGATTTTCCTAAAGACCATTTCTACATCGTCACCAATTTCAATTTCATCAACATTACAATCTACAAGTTGAGATGTTAATTTAGCGCCTTCTTCGAGTTCAATTACAGCTACAGCATATGGAGCTGCTTTTTTGAAATCGTCAGGAGCTGACCTGATAATTGAAAATGTGTGAATTTTACCTTTTCCACTGAATTGGAACGGTTCAAGGTTTCCTTTTCTTCTACAGTTAGGACAAACTACACGGGATGGGAAAAACAATTCTCCACAGGTAGTACACTTAGAACCAATAAGATTATATCTTTGTTGTATATGACGCCATGTTCTAACAGTATCTGACATGATAATCCTCCAAATATTTTCAATATGTATAATATCTAATCAATAATATAAATAACTATTTTTTTTATTACTTATTTTTGAAAAATCCTAAAAATTTAATACTTTTGTGAAAAATCATAAAGTCGCACTTGAAAAATAAATTTATAATTTCAGGTTATATTTTTAATAATGAAAATCGACTCAAAAGGTAATTTAATACTAGGAACGACAGTTATTTTAATAACAATATTGTTATTGATAGCCATTTTTGTTTTTACGGCCATAAATTACATTCAAAATGAAAATATTGACTCCTTAGAAAATGATAACTTCAAGCATGTTGTCGACGACTATTCAAACAATCTGGAAGTTTTGGGAAGGGATTCGATAGCTGATGCATGCGATAAGGTTTATCATACGTACAGGCTTTTAGACAGTGAAGACCAGATTAAAAAGAACCTGAACAAGAAGCTTGACAAAAAGAATGAGGAATTTAAGGAAAAATATGATGTTGATATAAACTCTGAGGTGCTTTCTGTCTTGCCGACGGACAGCCCCTGGAAGGTATTGATAAAAGTCAAGCTCAATGTCAAAAAGAACAACGACAGATTCAACAGAATTATTGAAAAGAACGTCTCAATTGAAGGATTGAGAGATCCGCTTCCCCTTGCAAAACTGGGCGTTGCCTCAGGGGTATTCTATCAGGGAGACAAGCTCAACTACAAAAATGCGCTAACCCGATATCTTAAACTGAGAAATCTCGACTCGCCTTTTTCATATGCATTTGCAACCACGCCACTATACATAAAGAAATGTCCTTATGACCCTTACATCCACCATGGAGACCCTGGCGTATTGAAGGATTGTCTCAAACAGGGATATTTCCATGAAAGTGCAGACGGAAGCTGCTATCTCTGCAGGCTCGAAGGCAAGGGAAAATGCCCCCATTATGGAATGGAAGTTTTCATTCAAACGCATACCCCCCTTATTAATGATTCCATATCCTGTTCGGACCATGTTGTTTTCCATGACCATTACACCGGCCATAAAATTGACAAGCTTGACATTGACAGCTTAATTCTCGATAGCTCACACCAAAAGAAATACGGGTTGTATGATAGCGATGATGGACAATAGAGGAAACATTGCAGTGGAAATAGCTATAGTGCTTGCAATAACATTGATGATTACAGGGATTGTGCTAAATACATCGGAATTGATGAGCAACAAGGCAATCAAATCGGCTGAAACTGAAAACACTGAAATTCTAATATCAGAAATGGCGGACAATCTAATCAACAATCCCGGAACGCCTGACAATTGGGAGGAATACGGCAAGGGAACTCCCGGACTTGCAATCATCAACGAAGAGGGTGAGACTGTCCCCAATAGCGTTTCATATGAAAAGCTTATGGCACTTAAGAAAAACTACAAAAAGCTGGTTGACGAGAAAATGTTCGGCTCAAAAATCAAAACATCACTTGAATTGATTCCGCAGGAGAGTAGCATTTCAAGTGTAAAAATAGGCAATTCTGATGAAAACAAGGACACTTATTCAGTAAACAGGCTTGTGAAATGTGATTTTTTCAAAAAGTTTGTCCTAAAGGATTTTCAATATGGGGGAAAGTGCAACCACAAACATTCACAGGACAGTCACAGCTGCAACTATTTCAAAGTCTTTAAGGGGAATCTGAGAAGCTCCAATTACTATTTGCTGATAGATTCCGGCGAAAAAAATGATTTGGAATATATAATAGACACTACAAGAGTGGTCAAAGGCAGAATGTGGGAAAATCCAGGACCCGATAAAATATACCTGAACGATAAAATCAATTTCTATGATGACCCGAGCGCTGTGGTGTTCATTCACTTCAACAAGCCCAAAGTCAAGGCTGTTCTGGTATCCGTTCCTAAAAATTTCAATATGCATAACCTAAACTATGATTACTTCAGAACTAACGACTGCAATTTGATTTTAAAGGCATGGTATTAGATTAGCATACCTAAAATAAGCAGTGAAATTGAAATCAATATCAGGCTTGAAATTGAATCTGTAATGCTTGTTGAAATTGGAATTACAATATTGTCAGGGTCCAGATTGTTGTTATATGAAAGTGTTGAAATGTAATATACCAATATCACCATTATTGTAACCAGAATGAGCCCGGAAAGTGTACTGATAGGAATGATTTTGTCAAATCCGACACCAACAGTTCCAAACATTATTGATGACAACTCTGCAAGTATTCCAATGAACGGGAAAATTACAATAGCTAAAATGTAAGAGATTCCAAAATTATGAAGCGCTTCGCCTTCAGGTCTTGATAACGGTTCAACTAAACCAGAGTGAAGCCCTGAAGATAGTCTTGCTCCCAAAATACTGATTAAGCTTCCGCATTCTCCTGAAAATAGTGGAATCAATGTTAACAGACTTGGATTTGTAAGCAATGTTTCAACTGAACTGTTTAAAATTCCGCCTGCAGAACCTCCTAAAAAGGAGCATAAAAGCAATACCGGAGTTGACTGCTTTAAGATTGTCTTGGTCTCATAGGACAAGCGGTAGCAGTATATGAAACCTACTATAACTGCAATTAAAATTACCGCCAGGACAATGTCTTTTACTATGTAATTAAAACTTATAGCACTTAAAATAAATATTGATGCTATAATAGCAGGCAATGTGAATAAATCTCCAAAGGCCGCAATAATCGGACTGGTAATGTTATCCGGGTCCCAACCATGCTCAAAGCTTTTGAATGAAACAAACATTGTAATCGGAAGCATAATCAAGTTGGAAATTATGCCTGCAATTGTACATATCAATATGAAATCAATCAATGGCATTGACGGATAATGCAAGAGAACACAGAACAGCTTTCCTACAATACCCAAAAATATGGATAAAACTAGAGTTAAGACAAATGATGAATAGATATTGTAGTTTAAATCTTCTGAAAATTCAAAGCGTGGAGATATCAGACCAATGTGTAAGTTGGTGGATAACCTTGAGGCAAATGATCCGAAAATGTTTCCTCTCATTCCTATAGCTCCAGGAATAACTACTAAAAGTCCCGGAAACGCTTCGAGGAAAAATGTCATCTTGCCCAGAATAACACCTGCAACCAAATCTCCAACGGCGCAAATTAAAAGGGCTATTAATCCTTCTTTTATTATATAGTCGTGTTCAGCGTAAAAGTCAGAGAACGCTTGAGTAGATAGTGAACTGCGAATCTTCTTCTGTTTGTCTTTCACACATATCACTACCCACAATCATTTTTTCACAACCTAATCTTCATCTTCTAATTCTTCTGGAATGTCTTCTAAGGAACAAGCTCCAGCAGCTAATTTTTCAAGTAAGTCTGCACCTTCATCTGTTCCTTTTAAAATCAAGGTATCATCAGGCAAAAGTGTAGTATTTTTATCAGGTCCATAAATCCAGGATGAACCTCTTCTGATAGAAATAACTCTCATTCCGGTACGGTTAACTAAAAGCAAATCTCCTAAAGTATTGTTGGCCAAATCTGAATTTTCATCCACAACAACCCTTACAATACTTTTATCGGATTCTTCCATTACCATTTTAAATACTGGATGAGGTTTTATACCTTTAATTACTAAATCAGCTAAATCTTTTGCAGCGTTTGCCATACTTTCTGCGGCTTCTGCAATTTCTAAAAGTGCAGTTAATCTTTCTGCATCTTCATAAGACCTTGCGGCAACTAATGATTCTTTTTTAATTTCATAATTCATTGCATTAACTTCATTTTCCAATGTAATTACTTCTTCAGCTGCTGCTTTACTGTTGAATAATACTGCAGAATATGCCAAGTCAACCATAAGTTCCGACATATTCTTCATTTCAATTAATAAATTTTTGATTGACAATTAAATACACCTAAAGATCATTTGGATTATTTTTTAATAAACAAGCTCTTCTAAGCTTCAATAAAGTTTTTTTCTTTCTTTTTAAGTCTTCAACTTCTTCTAATATATTCTCTAAAGGCTCTCTTAAACATTCGACTGCTTCCTTGCTATGTAACCAATGACATTCCTTGCAGTTCCAAACGTTTTTACCCTTAATCCATTCTCCACCGGTTGAAGAGTCTCCACATGGATAAAATGGACAATAGCAGAAATCGCAGTATTGGCCGTCATAGTGACATGGATAGAATTCACATTCACGGTTAGGGCCGTGGGCAACTTCGCCATTCAAGAATTTTTCATAATGATTTTGTGATAACGGATGAATTTGAGATCTTATTACATATCCTCTTGGTGTCACAAGCTTTCCGTCCTGAACATATGTCAAATCATTTCCGACAATCAGTGTGCAGGACATGTTAACAATGTCTTCTGTCAAATCCTTAACTTTTACAACAGTGGCTTTAGGAGGCTCATATGTACTATCAATAATTCCAATAAGGGCATCTTCACCTCTTATGTCAATTACGGATTTTATAAATCTTCTAAAAGGTTCCTTTCTGGTTTTGCTTATCGGATTATAAATAGCTACAATCAAATCAGCTTCAAGCGCATATCTCAATTTCTTTTCTATTTCAGACAAGGGTGTTAAAATATTGCTTAGGCTGATTGCTGCAAAATCATTCAAAGGAGCTCCCAAATGACTGGATGCGTAGTTAAGCGCAGATACACCGGGATATTCTTTAATTTCAACATCTTCATATTTGCTTACTATCTGATACAGTACATTCGCCATTCCAAAGACACCAGGGTCTCCGGAACTGATTAATGAAACAGTTTGGCCTTCTAAGCTTCTTTGAATAGCAAATTCCGCACGAGCAATTTCATCGCCCATACCTTTTTTGACAACTTCCTTATCGGCTATCAAATCTTCAATCTGTTCGATGTACTTCTTGTATCCTATAATTACATCTGACTCTTCAATAGCTTTAATAGCCCCTAAAGTCATGTTTTCTCTGTTTTGACCAATACCAATTACATTAATCATATTATCATCTTAGTATAATTTTAAAACTGAATTTATAGTAACTGAATTTCTGTCAACATTTAATCCAGTTCCCTTATAAGAAGCTACACCGTTCGCTATAATCTTATATGAAGGGACCTGACTGATTACAATTTGACCTGAAGTGGAATTAGGTGATTCATAACCTAAAGATTCAATAGTTACATTAAATTTTTCATTATCTGTATCTTCATATGTGGATACGTTAATTGAGTCGTAATCAACACCGTCAACCTTTGACAGCTCTTCCATCCGTAGAGCAATATCCTTTTTATTGGAGATTGATACCGGAGTTGGATCTTTTACCAAAACCTCATTAACATTTTCAGGACTGAAGATGCCAGATATCTTAGAAACTTGCATATCTATTAATCCTTGAATATTAGGTGTTTCGGAAGTAACGATAGTGTATGAACCGAAAAGCCCCAATTCAAAAAATACAACAAATAATACAATAATTAAAACAATTCTAACTACCTTATTCGCCATTTTATCACAATCATCATTTTATTGTTCAATAATAATTATTATAATAATGTTAGTTTTATTTCTAATATATAATAAATATAACTATAAAATCAAATAACATTTAAAAAACATTATTGCTATTAAAAATTCTCAAAGTTTATTAACATAGAAAATAAAAAATTTAATTAATATGTCAACTAATAAAATTCTATTAAAATTTGCAAAAAAGGGAATTAACCTATCACCTGAAGCATATAATAAAGTTATTAATGCAGAAAATCCTCTAGATTTTGCATCTTCATTAATAGTTAAGTTAAAAGGTGATAAATTTTCCTCAAAGGACCTAGTTTCAGTTAGCGGAGAAACTGTAGACGAACTTACAGGAAATGTCAAAAAAACAGATTCCACTAACCAAAAAACATTAACAGCTGATGTCAGTGCTGCAAAGAGTGAAACTAAAACCGAAATTAAACCAGAAACAAAACCTTTAACTCAAAAAACACCTCAAAAAAAGTTAACACCTGAAAAACCAGAGACTAAACCTTTAACACAAGAGACAATTGAAAAACAAACACCACAACCTGAGAAAAAAGCTGTTTCAATGGACAGCTTTAAAAAGGAAGATGATGAACCTGAAAAATACGTAAACCAGGCAATTGTGGAAGCTTCCGAAACTGTTAAAGATGAAAAAATCAAGTTCAAAAGAAATGAACAGAAGATTAATGCGCAGTATGATTTTAAAATCCTAATGGACATGAGTAAAAAATCATACACAAGCGGTGAGCTTGAAAACCTGATAGCTTACTTCAGAAACAGGTATGAAAAACTTGAAGGCATTCTCTCAAAAAGGCCTGAACTTAGAGGTTACACAAAAATTGCCGACATTGATGATTCTCAGGAAAGCATGAGCCTGATTTTGATGGTTCGCGAAATCAGATCAAGTAAAAACGGACACAAAATCGTTGAATTTGAAGACGATACAGGAAACATTTCAATTTTATTCTCACACAACAATGATGACTTATTCGCTGAAGCCGAAAAGCTCGTTAAGGACGAGGTTGTAGGTGTCATTGCCAACAAGAGTAATGACAGAGGATTTGCATTCGGTCAGCAAATCATTAAACCTGGTGTTTTAAGAGTTCCCGAAAAGGAAATGGATTTCGGAATTGTATTTCTGTCTGACGTTCACATAGGCAGTCTGACATTCCTTGAAGACGCTTTTTCAAGATTTATAGATTGGATAAATTGCGAATATGGTACAGAAGAGCAGAGAAGAGTTGCTGAAGACGTCAAATACCTGATTATAGGTGGAGATATAGTAGACGGAATCGGAGTATATCCTAACCAGGACAAGGAACTGGCAATCAAGGATATCACACAGCAGTACAATGAAGCCGCAAGATTTTTAGGCAATATCAGAAGCGACATCAAAATTATCATTGCACCTGGAAACCACGATGCATCAAGGGTTGCGGAACCGCAGCCGGCAGTTCCTGAAGAGTATGCTAAAGCATTGTATGAATTGGACAATGTTGAATTCATATCAAATCCAGGTATGGTTTCCCTTGACGGCATTAAAGTATTGATATACCACGGACGCAGTTTTGACGATCTGGTAATGGCCGTTAAAGAATTCACATATGAAAAAAGTGATCTGTTAATGGAGGAACTGTTGCAGAAAAGGCACTTGGCGCCGATTTATGGTGAACGTACTCCACTCGCATCAGAACTTGAAGATTATCTTGTAATAGATGAGGTGCCTGACATTTTCCACACAGGTCACATTCACGTGAACTCATACAATAAATTCAATGGAATTCATTTGATTAACTCAGGTACTTTTCAGACACAAACCAGTTTCCAAAAAATTCACAATATTGAACCGACACCTGCAGAAGTTCCTGTTATCCATAAAGGAAAATATAAGCACTTTAAATTCTTATAGAGGTATTTTATGAAAAAAAATGTTCAAGAAATAATTGATGTAGGAAATAATATTTACAAAAAAAATCTGGTTTCTGGAAAATCCGGAAACATAAGCAAAAGAATTAAGACTGCAAATGGAGACATCGTTGCAATCACTCCAACCTTAAAGTCCTTGGCTAATTTAAAGCCTGAAGACATAGTAATAGTTGATTTTGATGGAAACACATTAACAAGCGGTAAACCTTCATCAGAAGTTAATATGCATTTAGAAATCTATAAAAAAAGAGATGACGTTAACGGAATAGTTCACACACACTCCCCATATGCAACAGGGTTTGCATTTTCAAACAAAAAAATCAAAAGACTCGAAGGATTTGGAGAAATAAAAAATCCTTATTTACCTGACATTGAATATGAAAAGCCCGGATCTGCTGAACTCGCAAAAAGCGCCAGCGAAGGCATCGGTGACAGCGATGTTCTGGTTTTGAAAAATCATGGTGTGATTTGTGTTAGTGAAAATTTAAAAGAAGCAGAATCACTTGCGGTTTTCGTTGAAGAAAGCGCAAAAACTCAATTTATTACATATATGTTGAATTCAGCTGAAGATATAATCTAATCTTCATCTGAAAGTACATCATTTTTATTTCTTCTGGACATTCCTTCTTCAATCATTGTAATGATTAAACCTGATAATGAAGTTTCTTCATCAATTGCTATTTTTTTTAATTCTTTTTTTAAGTCTTTAGGTAAATTTATTGTTGTTTTGCTTATATCTGACATGTATAATAATTCAATTTAATTTAATATATATTTTTCTACTAAAAAAAAGTCTAATATACCACAAAATATTTAAAGACATTGCGAACAAATATACATATTAATAATATTTTGACTTGTTTTTAATTTATTTTTGGAGGGAGATTTTATGAGCAATCAAACTATAGATGAAGTATGTGAAATACTCGAATATATCATGGATAACAACACTGTACCTCGTAACATTAGAGAAGCTGCAAGTGAATCCAATGATTTATTAAAAGATGAAGAACAGGACCAATCTGTAAGAATTAGTACTGTTTTAGGAAAATTAGATGAAATCAGTAACGATCCTAACATACCAGTACACGCAAGAACTTTAATTTGGGAAGTTCTCTCTAAATTAGAATCTATCTAATTTCACTTTTTTTTATTTTATTTATTCAGAAATCGCCATTGATATTGTAACACCATTATACGAAGTCTTTTTATATATTAATTTTGAATCAAATCCTGCTGTTATCAGGGCAGAAGGTTCACAAACGCCATAAATTCCGAATTTTGATTTAACGAACTCTGACTTTTGAATGTCTTTTGATTCGAATAATTTCAATCTGTCTAGATCCACAAAATTAATAGGCTTATTCAGGGATTTAGCAAGTTCCAAAAGACCTTCTTCATCCTTTTTAACTTCAGCAGATGCCAACATGTTCACTCTTGATTCGTCAAGATTTAATTCTTCTAAAGATTTTTTATATCCTTCATATATTTCAGATGATGACTTTCCACGTTTACATCCAATTCCAACTACCAGTTTTCTTTGCCTTAAAACTATTTCATGGCCATCAAGACTGGCTATGATTTCCTCTTCGTTTGCATCATTTGAATAAGAGAATGAAACATCCATTTCAAGTGTATTATTTTCCAGATAATCCTTCAGATAAATTTTATCAGAATTTAATGTGAATGTGATTTTACGGCCTTCGAGGATGGCCTTGTTGAAAAATAAAATTTCCTTGGTGTTGTCAATAGAAAGATACAAATCACTTGCCAGAACATCAATCCCCAATTTATTATTGACATCACTGGATGTGGTAATTACAGGTATGGCGCCTATCAATGGAGCGATTTTATTTGTCAGTTTGTTTGCTCCTCCCAAATGACCTGACAATGTTGAAATAACAAAATTACCGTTATCGTCAATGTTTAGCACTGCAGGATCTGTAGCTTTTGATTCAACATATGGCGCTATTGACCTTATCAATATTCCGGATGCCATGACAGCAATGACGGCATCATATTCATAAAAGGCAATCTTTAAATATTTTTTAACATTCTTATGAAATAAATCAACCTTTATGATTGTTGAATCCAGGTCTAATTTCTCTTTTAATTGTAACGCTAAATTTCTTCCCTTCTCTGAAACAGAAACAATTGCTATTTTCATAATATCACATGAACCATTATTAATACTATAAATATTGTTAAACTAAACAATCCTATGCTCAATTTTGACAAATTAACAGCCTTGGTAATGTCTTCCTTGTCAATTTCCTTGTTTGGATCTCCCAAAACATATGTGCCTTTCTTAATCAATTGAATATTGAGCGCACCCGCTGTTGTTGCCATTGTGTATCCTGAGTTTGGGCTTGGACATTTTCTAGCATCCCTTCTCATAATCATATAACTGTTTTTACCGTCCAACTTTAAAAGATAAGCTGAAATGACAACATAAATTCCGGCAATCCTTGACGGAACATAATTTAAAATATCATCGATCTTGGCAGCGCAAAAGCCAATGTCTGCCAATTCTTCAGTTTCATACCCCACCATTGCATCAAGTGTATTGAACAGCCTGTACAGCATTGGAACCAAAAGTAAATAATACAATTCATGATTCATAGGGAATATCATTAATATTATTCCAAACAAAGCATAATACAATACAGGTGCAACGTAAGAGTCAGTTATGTTTTCAGTCAAACTTTCAATGACAGCTGAGACTATGAAACTTTCTGTCAGCTCATCAGTGCTTCTGCTTACAAGATATGAAACAGATTGCCTTGCCTTGTCAATGCTTTCATCCAAATCGTTTTTAACATCAACAGCTGTTTTTAACAGCATATTTACAGAAAATGTTGATGATAATAGAATAATAAATAAAATAAATAATAATAAATCATTTATTGAAATAATAATATATATAATATATAATATTATACTGACTGACAGCACCGCAGATACAACCAGCAGTAAACCTGAAAGCCTGTTTTTTATTTTTATGAACATATTTTTGAAAAATGTGATGATCGAACCCATTATCACAACAGGATGTACTCTTGTGGGAAGTTCACTGAATAGAACATCAATTGCAAGTGAAAACAGCAATGATATTGCAATAAAATAAAATAATTCAATCATACTTTATTTATATATAAATAAAAAAATAAATAATTTATTATTAAAATTTAAATGATGATATTATGAATATCGAAGAACAAGTTGAGAAATGGTTACTTGACGAAGATATTTTAAGAGAAATGAAATATGATGAAAATGCTGATTTTCATTTTATCGTTGAGTTTCCAAAAGAAAACATAATGGATATTGTTAAGCCTAAAGGCAAAGATTCCATTATCCTTGCATGTGCTACCCAGGTAGCTCCACAACATATTAACTTAATGGAATCTGCAGATATTAAAACTAAAAAGGAATTTATTTTGGATTTGAATTTTGGTTTAAATCAGTTTTTAGTTGATTTTGAACTTCAGGTAAATCAGGACATCTTACGCCAGTTTGTTGTCACTGAACAAATTTTTGAGGATGCTTTAACTAAAGATATGTTATATCGAACTTTGAAAAGAGTTTTCAAAGCCAAATTACACTGCATCTGGTTAATTGATAAAAAATTCGGATCTCTTCCACAACCTTCAAATGAAAATGACATGTTCATCTAAAGAGGGAGAGGTGCATTTCAAGTATAACATAAACGAAGGTATATTAAGATTGAAGGGGTATATTTCAAGTGTAACATTTGAAATTCATCTCCCTATTTTTTTCGTTCATGATGTAATATTTTTTTGACATGATAATTTTTCAGAGTTGTGTCAATTTCACATATTTTTTACACTTGCAATGCATGTCTTCAAAATTGCCGGGTACATGAAATCACTTACACTTGCAACACACCTCTCTGTCTTGATTACAAATCATGATAATTTTTTCAGAAATTGTTTTAAAAAACCCATCTGAGACAGTATTTTCATTGTTTATCTTTTATTTTTACACTTGAAATTGTTATCTTATATTTGAAATAGTAGTATTTCATGTTTTATTTTTAAATCAATTTAATTTGATGGAATTAATTTTTAAATTCAATTAACAATTATTTTTAAATTTCAATGAATATTAAATAGTAAATATTATTTTAAACAATTTATAATCATTTAATTTTTCGAATTTTTCCCATTTTTATTAACTATCTGCAATATTGTAATAAAAAACTTTATTTATTAGCATTATAATATTATTAACACTGGAAATTATACTCATTATTTTTTTCATAATTTTATGTGGTGGTATTAATGTCTAATGTTTTTGAAGATTTAGAAGATGATTGGGGAGATTTAGTTTCGAAAAGTATCTTTAAGGATAAAGCGCCACTAGATCACAGATTTTTACCTGAAAAGTTAGTACACAGAGATGAACAGATAAGACAAATAGCTAAGTACTGGGTTGATGTTTTAAACAACGTAACTCCATCCAATGTTACATTATACGGGAAAACAGGAACTGGAAAAACAGCAGCATCTAAATTTGCACGTGAACAGCTACTTGAGATAGCTCATAAGAAAAATGTTTTTGTAAAGGTTGAATACATCAGATGCACTGATTACACTACAGAATACCAGGTTATTGCACAGCTATGTAATAAGCTTGGCCGTGACGTTCCAAACCGTGGATGGACCAAGGGGGAAGTTGTAAACACATTCAGGGACATATTCAAAACAAATGCATTTGGAAGAAAATTGCATTTGATTGTTATTTTGGACGAAATCGATATTTTGCTTGACAAGGACGGCGATGGAATATTATACACATTAACAAGAACTGATAATGTTTCCGTATTGTCCATCAGTAACTATTTGGACTTTAAGAATTTAATCAAGTCAAGGGTTACCAGCAGTCTGAATGATAAGGAAATTGTTTTCCCACCTTACGGAGCTGATCAGCTGGCTGACATTTTAAAGGAAAGGGCAGAATTGTCATTCAGGGAAGGTGTTTTGGAAAGCGATGTTATACCATTGTGTTCCGCTATGGCTGCAAAAGAAGAGGGTGACGCTAGATATGCTTTGGATTTACTTAAAAATGCAGGTGAATTGGCTTTTGATGAGGATTCAGAAAAAGTTACAAGCGAACACGTAAGAAAAGCTAAGGATACCATTGAACACAATAAAGTAATTGAAATTATTTCCACTTTACCGCCACAACAGCAAAGGGTTTTAGAGGCAATTCTAAACTTGACCAAACAGGGTGAAGAGATATCCTCAGGTAAACTGTATGACGAATACAAGGAAATTTCCAAAAAGGATGCAGTTACCTACAGAAGAATTTTCGATTTCATCAATGAACTGG
Organism: uncultured Methanobrevibacter sp.; assembly: GCF_946404245.1. Lineage (GTDB taxonomy): Archaea > Methanobacteriota > Methanobacteria > Methanobacteriales > Methanobacteriaceae > Methanocatella. The sequence goes on along the minus strand of NZ_CAMJCX010000001.1, from coordinate 33,627 downwards.
AACTGTTAGGTATTATATCTACAAATACCATTTCACGTGGCCGTGGAAAAGGAAGAACAAATATTATAAAACTTCAATGTGATGAAACATTACTTGAAACAACCCTTTACTCTATTTAGGGTTGTTTTTTATTAATGTTTTTAAAATAGCCATTCTCACAGGAACTGCATTTGCAGCCTGAGTGAAATATTTGTTGTATTTTGTATTGTCGACATCAGTGTCGATTTCATCTATTCTAGGTAAAGGATGCATTACAATCAAGTCCTTACCTTCCAACATTTTTTTATTTATTATATAAGCACCTTTGATTTTCAAATAATCGTTAATGTCACCGAAGCGCTCTTTTTGTATTCTTGTTACGTATAATACGTCAACATCATCGATTACATCTTCAATTGATTCTGTTTCTATCCATGTGACATTTGTCTTGTTGATGTCATGGAGAACTTCCTGAGGCATCTTAAGCTCAGGAGGTGATACCAAATAAATTTTAACGTTTTTGAATAATCCTAATGCATTTGATAGTGAATGCACAGTACGGCCGAATTTCAAGTCACCAATCAAAGCTATTTTCAGGTTGTCGATTTCGCCGATTTCCTTTTTGATTGTGTACAAGTCAAGTAATGTCTGTGTTGGGTGTTGGCCTGCTCCGTCACCTGCATTAATGACCGGAACGTCAACAATGTCTGAAATGAATTTGGATACTCCTTCAAGTTCATGTCTGATTACCAGCGCATCGCTGTATCCTTCAAACATCTTTGCTGTATCTGCAATGCTTTCACCTTTGGAAACTGAACTTGATCCGCTGCTTTCAAATCCGATTCCATCTCCTCCAAGACGTTTCATTGCAGTTTCAAATGACATTCTTGTTCTGGTTGAAGGTTCAAAAAACATCAAACCCAAGATTTTACCCTTCAATTCTTCAGATATCTCCTTTGATTTGGCGACATTTTCTAATTTTGACGCTTCATCAAGGATATATTCAATGTCTTCTCTTTCAAAATCCTTTATTGAAATTATGTTTTTTAGTTTAAAAATTTTAATCAACCCTTTTTTCAATCATGTTATTAATGTAATCGGCAAACCTATCAATTTCATTCATGTTCAAAGAAGGCAAATTTTTTCCTTCCTTTTTATAGCTGTCAATGATATTATTTATTTTTCTCTTTTCAATAATGTTTCCCTCATCAGGATCCAACTCATATCCGAAGTTTGAACAGACAAGTGATGAATTCACTAATTCCTCTGTAAATGCTTTTTTTAATCTTTCTTTAATGTCTGTTTCCTCTTCACAATTCAAAATCAGGGCAATCGGCTTTTCCTTCAAAGTCCTGATGTTTCTTGAAATATATCTTTTAACGGCGTTTTGCACCTTGCCCTCATAGGCTGAACATGCAATGATAATGTAATTGTATTTTAAAATACACTCTGCTTTTGCTTTTTCAATTGGTATCAGCTGAATTTCAGCATTGATTTTATCCGACAGTATTCTGCAGGATTTTTCCGTTGATTTGCTTGATGTGGAGTGTATTATTGCTATGTTCATATTATTCTTTCAATAGGCACAACAAGTATGTCTTTTGCACCTGCATTTCTTAAATCGTTTACAAGTTCAAACACTTGTTTTTCATCAATAACAGCCTGAACGGCCACTGTTTTTTCAGTGGATAATACTTCAGAAATTGTCAGACCGCCCATGGACGGCATAACCTTTTTAACTTTATCCAAATCAGAGTCTTTAACGTTCATCATGATTAATTTCTTTCTGTCTGCATCAAGAACCCCTTTAATGCTTGTGCTGACGGATTCTATTAATTCTTTCTTGTCAACCAGACTTTCCTTGTTGGCTATGACTTTGATGGTACTTTCCAGGATTGTGTCTATAATCTCGAGATGATTCATTTTCAGTGTAGTGCCTGTACTTGTCAGGTCTGTGATTAAATCGGCTATTCCAATGAATGGTGCGGCCTCTGTAGATCCGCTCAGTTTTACAATCTTCAGGTCAAGCCCCTTGCTTTCCAGATATTTTCTTGTAAGCACAGGAAATTCGGTAGCAACTTTCATCTCCGGTGTAATGTCATCAACAGAATTGATGTTTGACTCTTCGGGAGCGGCCAGAACGAGTTTTGTCTGACCGAATCTCAAATCAAGAAGCTCCTCGACATCAGCTTCATTTTCCTTGATTAAATCTACACCTGTTATTCCCATATCTGCAACTCCATCATTTACAAATTCAGGAATATCGGAAGCTCTTGCAAACATTACTTCTATATTTTCGTTAAATGTCTTGGATATTAGTTTTCTGTTGTTTTTATCAATTAATCCTAAACCTGCTTTTTCTAAGATATTTATTGAAGGTTCACTTATTCTTCCCTTTGATGGAACGGCAATTTTTATTTTCATTTATTTCACTCAATTTTTTTATCTTATATTATATTATTAATAATCTTTTAAATACTTTTAAGTATTACTTTTTTATTTATTTAGATAATTTAATTATATTTTTAAAATATGAGCACAATTTTGCAAAATATTTAAATATTAAGTTATCTTATATTGTTATTTAACTTATGATTTTGGCTGTAAATCATAAGTTAGTACTAAACTTATGTGAGGTGAAAAACATGTCTGAAATACCAAAAGCTCCTATTGCAAGGATCATTAAAGAATCTGGTGCTGAAAGAGTTAGCGAAGATGCAAAAGCTGAATTAGCTGCATACTTAGAAGAAGTTGCTCGTGATGTTGCTAAAGAAGCTAACCAAGTCGCTAAAATCGCAAAACGTAAAACCATTAAAGCTGAAGATATTAAATTAGCAATTAAAAACTTATAAATAAGTTTTTAACTTTTTTTATTTTTTTTAGGTGTTATTATGTCAGATAATACTATTTTAATTAAGAACGCATTTATTTTAAACCCGAATAATTTTGAAGAAAAGAAACAATCTCTTTTAATTAAAAACGATTTAATCGCAGAAATTTCAGATGAAATCGATGAAAGCAATGCCGATAAAATAATTGATGCGGAAGGAAAAATTTTACTTCCGGGATTTGTTAATACTCATACTCATTTATCAATGACTTTATTTAGAGGTTTAGCGGATGATTTAAGTTTGGACAGTTGGCTCAATGATCATATATGGCCAATGGAAGCTAACCTCAATGGTGATTATTGTTACATAGGCGCTCTTTTGGGAGCGGTAGAACTCATTAAATCAGGAACAACTACATTTTCCGACATGTACTTTTACATGGAAGATGTTGCACGTGCTGTTGATGAGGCAGGCATAAGGGCTGTTTTATCTTACGGAATGATTGACTTTGGCGATGCGGAAAGAAGGGAAGCAGAATTGAACGAAAACTTGGAATTGTTCAAGAACTGCAACGGCATGGCTGACGGCAGAATCAAAGTATTTTTAGGCCCTCACTCACCGTATACAGCTTCAGAGGAACTGTTAATCAGAACCCGTCAATTGGCTGATGAATACAATATGGGCATTCACATACACGTTTCTGAAACTCAAAAGGAAATTAATGATGTTAGTGCTGAGAAAGGACTCAGACCATTTGAATATTTGGACAAGATTGGATTATTAGGCCCTGACGTAGTTGCTGCACACAGCGTCTGGCTAAGCGATGAGGAAATAGAAATCATCAAGAAAAATGATGTGAAGGTTTCCCACAACCCATGCAGTAACATGAAACTGGCTTCAGGAATTGCTCCAGTATCCAAACTGATTGAAAATGGCATATGCGTTTCAATCGGTACTGACGGTGCTTCTTCAAACAATAATTTGGATTTAATTGAAGAGTTAAAAACCGCCAGCTTACTTCAGAAGGTATCAACTCTCGATCCTAATGTATTGAATTCTCATGAAGCTATTGCAATGGGTACCATTAAAGGTGCTGAAGCTTTAGGATTGGATGATGAGATTGGTTCTATTGAGGTAGGTAAAAAAGCAGATTTAATCTTAATTGACACAAATTCTGCCAACATGGTTCCTGACAGTTCCACATTGACATCCAATGTAATTTACTCAGCAAACGGTTCTAATGTAGATACCACCATCTGTAACGGTAAAATATTAATGGAAAATAAGAAATTAACCGTTTTGGATGAGCAGGAAATCTATGAAAAGGCCCGTGAAGCTATAAAAAGTTTAAAAGAAGCTATCTAGCTTCAAATTTTATTTCTTTTTTATTTTGTACAATACTCTTTTTCCATTCGTCTTTTGTTTCAGGGAAATCAGATCTGAAGTGTGCTCCCCTACTTTCTCTACGCAATATTGCAGACTTTACGGTTAGAATACAGATTTCAACCATATTTATTACTTCAAGAGCGGTTACCAAATCGTTATTGTACTGTTTATTGTCACTGACATCCAGGTTTTCAAGTTCTTTTTGCATTTCAAGCAATTCTTTAAGCCCTTCATTCAGTGTTTCCTCATCACGAACGATAGCTACTTTTTCCCACATTAATGACTTGATTCTGTTTTTGAATTCCTGTGGTTTTATTGTTCCTTTTTTGATTAATCCTTCAATTCTGGAAGCTTCAAGTTCAACTTGCTCATCGTTGCTTTTAAGTTCGCTGTCCTTTGCAGCATCGGATGCGCTTTGACCTGAGATTTTTCCAAACACTTGAGTGTCTGCCAGTGCGTTTCCTCCCAAACGGTTTGCACCGTGAACTCCTCCGCAGACTTCACCTGCTCCAAACAGGTTTTTGAGGCTGGATGATCCGTCGGTATTTATCTTTAAACCACCCATGAAGTGATGTGCTGTAGGAGCCACTTCAATAGGGCCGTGTTTGATGTCAACTCCGACGTTGTCAAACTGCAGGACCATTGTCTCAAGCTTTTCATCGATGTAGTCGTCGTCAAGGTGGGAAATGTCCAGGTAGACTCCTCCGTTTTCGGTACCTCTGCCTTCGATGATTTCCTGATAGATTGAACGGGCCACGACGTCACGTGTTGCAAGCTCCATTTTTTCAGGTGCGTATTTGCTCATGAATCTTTCGCCGTCCTTGTTTATGAGCTTTCCGCCTTCGGCCCTTACCGCTTCAGTAACCAGTACTCCTTTTTTGGATTCTGGAGCTACCATTCCTGTAGGGTGGAACTGTATCTGTTCCATATCAATCAAATCGGCTCCGGCACGGTAAGCTATTGCATAGCCGTCTCCGTTTTTCTGGAAAGTGTTGGATGTTACAGGGTATAGTTGTCCGGCACCTCCGCTTGCGAGAATTGTAGCTTTTGCCTTGAAATATATCAGACTTGAATCCTTTAGGTCAAGCCCTGTTGCACCGATTACCTCATCCCCTTCAGTTACAAGGGATGTAATCATTACCTCTTCGATGCATTCTATATCTCTTTTGATAATCTCTTCTTTAAGGGCATTCAACAGTTCTGCACCTGTTCTGTCTCCCTGATAGCAGGTTCTTCTGTAGGTCTGTCCCCCAAATGGCCTTTGGTCAATTTCACCTGATTCCTGTCTGTCGAACAGGGCGCCGTAATTTTCCAAATCGATTAGCCTTTTTGGTGATTCGTTCACTAAGATTTCGACAAGCTTTTCGTCGTTGAGATAGCTTCCGCCCTTTAGTGTGTCGTGTATGTGTGCCTCTATTGAGTCGTCCTTGTCCACGGTCTTGAAAACGGCATTGTATCCTCCTTCTGCCATTCCGGTACAGCCTGACCTGAATGAAAGACCTTTTGATACAATTATGGCTTTTAGTCCCGCATCATCAACTTCAATAGCTGCTCTTGAACCCGCTCCACCAGATCCGATTATCAATACATCTGTTGAGATAGTTTTAATTTTCATTTCAATTACCCTGTAAAATTTTTATCATTATTTAATATGTAGTTTATAATAAATAAATTTCTTCAAAAATATTTATTAATTAAAAAATGGTTAAGTTATAGTATCAAATCTATATTTATTAGTTTAAATTTTAATGAAATATATTACATTTTCATTAAATTAAAAATAGCATGGATATTATTAACATTTAAGAGTAATATATATGTTTTAAATAGAGGGTTTTTAATGAAAATTGATGGTGAAGTTACAACCGGTTTGGGAAAGGCTGCATTTTTCCTGTCACAGGATTTTTACACTAAGGAATTTGAGAAAAATTTAGGATTTGTTCCCTATCCTGGAACATTAAATATAGTTGTCGATGAGCAACATTTGGATGAGATTAATAAAATCAAGGATGAATGTGAAAATCTGATTAAGCCTGACGCAGAATTCGGTGCCGTGAAATTTATTGAGGCTGTTTTGAATGACAAAATCAGGGGTGCAATTGTTTTTCCTGCAAAAACTACACATGAAGAAAATTATTTGGAATTTATCAGCGAATGTAAGTTAAGGGATGAACTTGATCTTGATGACGGCGATATTGTGAATGTCCAGTTTTAATTACATTTATATATTTTTTAATAAATGTTATGATATGGTGATTATAAATGGAATATGATTTTTAAAAGATTGCAATTAATTCAATAATTGTGGCAATTATTGCACTTGTCATTGGATTGGTACTGGCATTTTTAAATGTGGGAGTATATAGTTTTGTCATTGGAATGGTCATTGCGGCTATTATAGCAGGTTATATTGACCAGAATATTGACTCTGCATTGATTGTCGGTTTTATAGCAGGTTTCATAGCTTTAGTTTTATCCGGTTTTATTGCTCCGCATATTTTAGCTCCAAATGTGGCGGCGCTGTTCCCATTTAAAGTTGATTTTTCTTTAGCTATTATAGGGGCTATTGTGGCCGGTATTGTAGCTTTGATTTTTGATGTTGTAATCATTGAACTACCTCAACTTGTAGAAGTTGAGGATTCTTACTTCACGGGCTTTATACTCTAATGAGTATAGGATTACCGTGCTATCCCCCTCGTCCCGAAGGTTCAGGCAATTTTATACAGATTGAAGTTTTCTTTTTTTTAACTTGGTCATCGTTGAAAAAAAAAATTTTTACAAACTTTTGTCATTGCCATTTATTCTTTTTATATTGAGACTATTTAAAATTCATCAGAGAGCATTTGAAAACTAATCACGATTTGTACAATTCATCCATGACTTATAGAAGTCAAGGTATTCTTGCTTGATTTAGATAAAGAGTGAATTTAATTTTTCACTCGATTTCTATTTTTAATTTTTCACCACAAAGTATTTTATATATGATTTATATATTTGATAATACGTTCTCAGGGTGAGGTGAAATTCCCTACCGGTGGTGATTTTTAAAATAAGTCCACGAGCACAAATAAGTGTTGATTTGGTGAGATTCCAAAACCGACGGTAACAGTCCGGATGGAAGAGAAGAAATAAAATTGTAATTATTTTTAGCCCTGGTTCTAGTACAAATGGAGATGTTACTATGAATCAAGAATCTAACTTAGATAAAGCTTTAGAAGCTATTAGAAATGGTGAATTCGTTCTAGTTTTCGATAATGATGAAAGGGAAGGGGAAGTCGACATGATTATCGCTTCCGAGTTTGTAACCCCTAAATCAATTGCAACCATGAGAAATGATGCAGGAGGATTAATCTGCAATTGTTTACATCCTGATTATTGTAATGCAATTCATTTGCCGTTTATGGTTGATATCATGCAAGCAGCTACCGAAAAATATCCGGAACTTGCTAAACTTGCACCAAATGATATTCCATACGATGAAAGGTCATCATTTTCAATTTGGGTAAATCACAGAAAATCTTTCACCGGTGTAACCGACCATGACAGAGCAATGACCATCAGCGAATCAGCTCTCATGATGAAAGAAGAAAGATTTGATGAATTTGGAGCAACATTCAGATCCCCTGGTCATGTATGTCTTTTAAGAGGAGCGGAAGGTCTTGTTAAAAATAGGCAAGGTCACACAGAAATCGGTCTTGCATTATGTGAGATGGCTGGTGTCACTCCGGTATGTGTAGTTTGTGAAATGATGGATGGTGAAACCGGACAGGCTACCTCTCTTGAAAAGGTTCGCAAATACGCAGAAGAAAACGGTCTTATCTTGCTTAAAGGTGAAGACATCATCAATAAATATATAGAGGAATAATCAATTCCTCTCATTTGACTTTTGCGCTATATAATTAGCAATGAATTCAGTATTTTGTTTGATTTTATAGGAATTATAAATGCTAAAGGTAACATACTTGCCGTCACGCATTTGTATTTCTAAACCATCTTTCACTTCTTTTGAAGAGTTTATTGAAGCTATTTTTTCCCATTTGATTCTTAATGTCTTTGTTTTAAGTGCCTTTTCTATGTGTATTCCATCATCCAGGATTTTGACTATTCTCACTATTCGGCGGTTTTTTTCAAGTCCTATTTGAATATTGCCGTCATCGTCAAAAATGTAATCTGGAATTAGGCAGGTTGCTTTCCAGCCCTGTTTGATTTTCTTTAGAAGATGTGCTTTATCTTTTTTTGTAAGTTTAACGCCTGTTTCTGGACTTAAGTTAAGAGCCATTATATCACTTTGCTTTTGATTTCTTCAAATGAATAGATTTTATTGAATTCAACCTCACGAGCCATGCCGATAATTTCATCAATGTCCAAATTGTTTTCAATCAGTTCCATGGCATATGATGTAAACAGTTCGTATCTGATTTCAACTTCAGGAATGAATCCTCTCATGTCGGCATTCTTTAGTTTAGGTATTTTCAAGACTTTTTCGACATTGGTGTTGTTTTGAATATATGGGACCACATTGTCGAATATATCGTCATTGTACACCTTGTTTAGAAGAATTGCCTTGACGTCAACGCCGAATTTCTCAAGCATGTTTGCATGGGAGACCAGATCAAATGCCGCTGATTCGATACCGCCCTTGTTTACTCCTGAGGCAAGTATCATAGGAATGTTTGATGACATTGCTATTTCAGCTGCTGAAAACGGTACCTTTTCATTTAAAAGACCGGTGAATACGCTCATTACACCTTCAATAAGCACTATGTCGTAGTCTGATGAGTTGAGTTTCGCGACTGTAGATTCTATGTCGCACCATCCTAGGTGTCCGATTTTGATGGATGCGAAGTCTTCCATTTTTCCTTTTGTCAAGTAAAGTCCAGGTATGATGTCACGTACATCAGGACCCACTTTTAAAAGCGCAACCTTATATCCTCTTTTTCTGATTGCACCTGCAAGTCCTGTCAGTATGAAAGTTTTTCCGGAGTCGGACCCGTTGCTTCCAATCATCAAGTATTTTGGTTTCTTGAGTGATTTAACTGCAGGTATCTTAATGTCTGTATTGATTCCCACTTCGCTTTGTAAATATTTTTTTACTTCTAAATTTCTATTGTAAATTTCATCGAGGTCATCTATATCTATTTGTTCTATTAGGTTTTCTACGATAATCGGGTTTTCATCCAATATTCCATGTATCATTGTACCGATAACATTACCGTCATCGTTGCATGCGCCGGAAAAGATGTTGTAGTCACCTTCTTCATTTGTATCACCGTAGTTCATTCTCTGGACTTTTGAGTAGAACAGCGGTTTGGCGTCCCCTTCCACCTTTCCGTAGGTGTGTGTATGAAAACCGTCAACGTCTTCAGTCTGGTTTTTCACCAAAAAGGAGTTATTAAATACTTTTGCCTTAACACGGTCGCTTGTAATCAGCGGTGAAAAATTAACGTCAATGAGGCCCAGTCCTTCCTTAACAATTGGCACTGGTGATTTTCTGCCGATGTCGATTTGGTTGGATAATAATTGAAATCCTGCGCAGATTCCTATGATAGGTTTTCCGTCACGGGCCATCTTTTTGATTTCAGTGTTCAATCCCATGTTAATGTCATTGGATTCTATAAGTGTTCCGCCCGGAATGATTAGCGCATCAAGTTCTTCACTTGCTTTGTTTCCATTAACAAGACCATTTTCCTTTACAATATCTGTTGGCAGGTTTCCAAAATCTTCAAATCCTGGAACTGCACCATTTAAGTAAGCAAGTCCTATTTTAGTCATATCAATAACCTCTCTTGATAATCTATTGTATTTTTTTATTATATATTTTAGAGGTAAATTTCAAGTGTAAAAAATTTTATAAAAAAAAGAAATTATTGAGTGTTTTCAAAAACACTCATTGCTTTGATGATTTTTTCATCATCTAAAGGTTTAGCTTGAATTTGTAATCCTACAGGAATACCGTCAACTTCACCTGCTGGTATGCTTGCAGCCGGAATTCCAGCCAAGTTAGCAATTACTGTTAAAATATCGTAAGCATACATTTCCATTGGTTCCAATTCAGTTCCAATTTCGTGAGGAAGTTTAGGTACTGTTGGTCCTACAATCAAATCAACGTTTTCAAGCATTGCAGTTATTTCTCCTCTGATAACTGATCTTGCTTTTAAAGCTTGCTTGTAGTATTTACCGCTGAATTCAGCTTCTGCAATGTGGGAACCGATTTTGATTCTTCTTAAAACTTCGTCTCCACAAACTTCTTCAATTCTTGATCCGTAGTCTCTTCCATCGTATTTTCTTGTAGCGGAGAAGAATTCCACATAGTTGATTAGGTAGTAGGTAGGTAAACATAAGTCGATGTAGTCAAAGCTGACTTCAACAAGCTCAGCACCGGCATCAACCAATTTTTGAATAGCTTTATTGACGGTTTTGTTGATTTCTTCGTCAGTAACGTCAATGAATTCACTGCATACAGCTATTTTCATGCCTTCAAGGGAAGTTTCATCCAATACTTCTGTAAAGTCAGGTTTTTCCCAGTCAAGTGTGGTACATTCGGTTTCATCGTATTTTGCAATGGTGTTCAATGCAAGTGCAATACCGCTGACATCATTTGCTAACGGTCCGATTTGATCTAAACTCATGGACAAGTCCAAAAGACCTTGTCTTGAAACAGCACCGTAAGTTGGTTTGAATCCTAAAACACCACAGTGTGAAGCAGGGTTTCTGATTGATCCTCCTGTATCGGAACCTATTGAGATGTCACACATTTCAGCTGCGATAGCTGCTGCACATCCTCCACTTGAACCGCCAGGAATTCTTCCCATAGCGGCTGGGTTTTGGGTAGGTCCGTAGTATGAGGTTTCAGTTGAACTTCCTGCTGCAAATTCATCCATATTCAAAATACCGATGATTATTCCGTCTTCAGCAAGGATTTCATTTACAACAGTTGCATTGTAGCTCCCGTAGTAATCTTCCAGGGTTTTGGAAGCTGCAGAAATAATCATATCTTCTACATTAATATTTGCTTTTATACCGAATACTAAACCAGCCAAAGCGCCAACATCTTCGCCGTTAGCGATCTTTTCATCAATAGCTTCTGCCTGTTTTAATGCATTTTCATAGTTTAATTCAATGAATGCATTAATTTCTTCGTTATTTTCATCTATAACTTTAATGAAGCCTTCTACATTTTCTTTAGCTGTCATTTCTCCACTTTTAATGGAGTTTAACTTTTCAATAACGTTCATTAAAACACCTAATAATCGTAAATTATAATATTATTAGTTTATTTTTCAAGGTTTATATACTTGCTTTTTTTGAATACTTTTAAATATTTTTTTCAACTATTATTAATCATGAAAAAAGCTGTTGTATTTGATAACTCAGGAACATTGATTGAAAGATACAGGGTTATTAAGGATGTCATAAATGGAAACATATTCACTGATATTAATTCACTTGATTTGATTGACCAGGCTGACGCTTTGGCGCTAGTTGTACTTCAATTCAACACTAAAAAGTTATTGAAATTAGATCCGGACACTTTAATTTCCGATGTCATTAAGGAATATGGCATTGATTTTGACATTAGCTTTTCCACAAAGCAGGTTTCAAAGGCTGAGGTTAAGGAAATTCTTGACAACGAAACCTCTTCAACAATCTCAGATATAACCGACGGGTTTGATATTTTAAGCGAAAAGATTCCACACATGGAGCTGTGTAACGGTTCAGCCTTGATTGTGGATATGGATTTGGGTGTTGTAGCCTATACAATAACATCTGCAGGCAAGTTCTTCCCTAAGGTTTTTGAAACAGTTGAGATATTGAAGTCTCGCGGTATTGAGATATTCATAGCGTCCGGAGACAGAAAGGGTGCAATTAACAGACTGGCCAATATGCTTGATGTTCCGGAAGACAATGCCTACGGAACGGTTTCCACCCGTGGAAAATGTGAAGTGGTGTCTATCCTAAAAGAGGGAGGCTACAAGGTCATGATGGTCGGTGACGGTCTCAATGACATTTTGGCATTTAAAAAAGCGGATGTCAGTGTTCTTACAATAGAGCAGCAGGAAGAGGTGTCTCCTAAAATGATGGACAAGACCGATTACATTATCGAAGACATTTTTGAAGTCACTATGATTGATTTCTAATTTTATTTTTTTAAAACATATAACTTATAAGTTATAACTTATAACTAATAACTTATAAAAAAATAATAATCAATTATAGATTATCGATGACTTCCTTGCTTTTTAGGATATTGTCGAAGTTATTTAGCTCTATAATTGCAGTATCAATCTTTTTGAGCATATTCAGGTCCAGTGTACCTTCACCTAAAGCAATGTGCTGGTCTTTAACTCCATCGTTATCATTCAAGTGACAATAGCTGATGTTTTTTAGGGACAGCATTTCCTCCAGGTTTCCGCATGTGTTTCCGTGACCTGTATCAATTGTCAGGGAACATCCTGTCGCTTCCTGAATCATCTCGATTTCTTCAACGGTATTTCCCAGAAATTTACCGCGAACCGGCATGTTTTCCACGGAGATTTCAACATTTGTGTTGTCTATAATTTCTCCAACGCTTTCTATTGCAAGCTCCAATGCCCATTTTCTGAGGTGCGGTTCGTTTCTGCCGATTATTCCCGGATGGACTGTAATTGTGTTTGCGTTAATGCTTTCCGCATAATGGCCGCACTGTATCATCTGCTTTACACTTTCAGCTCTGATTCCTCTGTTTAAGCTTGCTATATTGATGTCTACTGTTGCTGCATGAATTCTCATGTCCAGACCGCAATCCTTAAACTCGCCGTTGTCCTTTTCATAGAAAGGGTCTTCTCCGAGAATTTCTATTATTTCAAATCCATGTTTTTTAGCTAAATCGATGATGTCATTGTTAGGTTCCATGAATAAAGCTAGAGTTGTAAAACCTAATTTCATATTTATATATAAGTACTGTCAATATAATAAATGTTAACATATATCAAAATTTGACATATGGTGAAATATGACAGATGAGAAATTTAGCGAATCACATAAGAAAGTCTTTAAGAACTTCTCAAACGGCATAATCCATAACCTGATTTTATGGATCATTTCAAAGGAGGACATTCATGGTTACGGTCTCATGAAAAAGCTAAACGACTTTTTTAACTTTGAGGATTCGAAATGTGAAATTAGTATAAATTCAAGCAAGATATATCCGATTCTATCCAAGATGGAGAAAAGAGGATTTATCGTTGGCGAATGGAAGATAAATGAGAATAACAAAAGGGTTAAGTTTTATTCAATAACAAGGGAAGGTGAGCTGTTTTTGGAAAATATTCAAAATCACTTTAATATCATTCTAAAAAATCCTTCCTGGATGGCCTTTTTTGAAGATATGACTGGAAAGGAGATTAACGATGAAAAACGCAATAGAAACTGAAAACCTTACAAAGGTTTACAACAACAACTTCAAGGCTGTTAATTCTCTTAACTTGGAAATCCCGGATAAAACAATTTTTGGAATGTTGGGTCCAAACGGAGCGGGCAAAACCACAACAATCAAGATGCTTACATGTCTGATCCAGCCCACTTCCGGCAGGGCTACGGTTGGCGGATACGATGTTCAGAAAAATCCCGATGAGGTCAGAAACCTCCTGGGAATGGTTCCGCAGCAGGTTAGTCTGTATAAGGATTTGACAGTTATGGAAAACTCCCAGATGTGTGCAGACTATTATGGTGTTCCTCAGGACGAGAGGGATTCACGTATCGAGGATTTGATGGAACTCGTTGACATCAAATATGCAAAGGACAAACGTGTAGGACAGCTATCAGGCGGTCAAAAGCAAAAGGCTTCACTTGTGGCCAGTTTGGTTCACAGGCCGGACATCCTGTTTTTGGATGAGCCTACAATCGGGCTTGATCCAACCACCAAACGTACTCTTTGGGATTTGATAAGGGAGCTGAACGACAATGGCCATACAATTATTTTATGTTCACATGACATGCATGAAGTGGACATGCTGTGCGATAATGTCGGAATCATAAACACCGGTAATCTCGTGGCATATGACACCCCACAGGGTCTTAAGGATGCCCTTCTTGAAAGCAATAAGCATGAAATAGTCGAGGCCTTGGGCAAAATTTCAGATGAAAGTGAGGTATCAAAATCCACTCAGGAAGATCTGGAAAATCTCAGCCTGAAGAAAATGTCAGTGCTTCTCAAAGACCAAAATGAGGATATTATCAATTCAATCAAGGAGTCTGAGGACGTAAAAAGCATTGAAGTTGCTCGAAACGGCCGTATTAATTTAAGGATTGACAGCTTTGATGACATGGCGGTTCAGAATGTATTGAATAAGATTATCTCTTCAGGAGGCATAATCAAGTCAATCTACACAGAAGAGCCTTCCCTTGAGGACGTATTTATCAAATCAACTTCAGAGGTGAATGAAGATGATAGAGCCTAAAAAATTCTGGTGGATGATTAAAAAAGAGCTAATCAGCTTAAAAAGACATCCTGGTAGACTGATATCCATTTTGGCATTTCCAATTATTATGATCCTGCTTTTCGGATATGGTATGGGTGGAGAAATGACAGATTTGCCTATTGTTGTTGTTTCCCAGTCCCACGGTGATTTGACAGACCTGACCCTTGACACCATCAAGTCAACCGAAACCTATCATGTTGTTGAGGTCATGGACAGCCTGAGCGATGCAAAATCAAGGGTGGATTCAGGTGAGGTCAAGGCGGCAATCATACTGCCTTCGGATTATGATGATGATTCGTCCCAGCAGAAGGGAGTAACGCTGTATCTGGATTCTTCAGACCAGATGGCCTCTCAAATTCTTGAGTCATCAACCCAGGGAATCTTTTACAGGCTGTCAAATATGGTGGCCGCTTCACAGACAAGCGTTTCAACTCAGGATGCAAACA
Source organism: uncultured Methanobrevibacter sp. (assembly GCF_946404245.1). Classification (GTDB taxonomy): domain Archaea; phylum Methanobacteriota; class Methanobacteria; order Methanobacteriales; family Methanobacteriaceae; genus Methanocatella. The sequence continues at coordinate 18,525 of NZ_CAMJCX010000001.1, read as the reverse complement.
TAACCCCTTCACTGGGCCATTCCCTGAACAATTTCAAGGACGATATCAGCCTCCACATCAACAGGATTTATGGAAACATAAAATACATTGACTTTTTGGTTCCGGCTATTCTGGGAATGACAATAATGATGAGCTGTATGATGGGTATGGGTTCCACAATTGCAGGTGAAAGGGAAACCGGTGAACTTGCAAGGCTATTCATGACTCCGACATCAGTATCAACAGTCATTGGTGGAAAGATTGCTGCCAAGCTATTGATTGAACTGGTAAGGGCTTTGATTTTGATATTCATGGCAGTATTGCTGTTCAATGTCAGCATCAAGGGCGGCTTTTTACAGACATTCATAGTTTTGGTAATCGGAGCGTTGTGTTTCGTCGGTTTTGGAATCATGCTGTCTGCAAGAACCTCCACACAGGAGGATTACGCACAGATTTCACTGCCGTTTTCCATGCCTATGATGTTTGTTTCAGGTGTGTTCTATCCGATTGAGACAATGCCTTGGATTTTACAGAAATTGGCTTACATTTTCCCATTGACATATTTGAATGATGCAATGAGGGGAATAATGCTTAAGGGACAAACATTAGGTGATGTATGGTTGGATTTAGTGGTTTTACTCGGATTTACTTTATTGTTCTTCATAATTGGAGTAAAACGATTTAATAGGGATGTATAGGAGGTTTTTAAAATGTATAAAAAATTGTTAATTGGCTTTGTAATATGTCTTTTATGTTTATCTCCAATTGCTGCTGAAAATTGGAATTCATTTGCAGGGGGAGTTGACCATGCGGCTTACAGGGATGACGGTTCGGATTTTGTAACCAACCTTTGGACCTTTAACATGGGGGCTTCTGTCCATTCCTCTCCTGCAATCTATAAGGACTATATTTATCTTGTTTCATCTGATGGAATCCTAAAGGCTATAGATATGGAAACCGGTGAGGAGGAATGGGATTTGGATCTTGAAGCAAAAACCAACTCTTCACCGATTGTAAACTCCAACAGGCTATACATAGGTTGTGAAGACGGTCTTAAGGCCATTAACATCAACAACCATGAGATTGTTTGGGATTATGACTGCAACGGCGTTGAGTCAACCCCATTTTTCTATGATGATGTAGTATACTTCGGCAGTGACGACGGTCATTTGTATGGTCTTGACAAGGATGGCAAGGTTGTATTAAACAAGAAGCTGGACGGAGAGCTTAAGTCTTCCCCTATTGTTGTGGACGATTCAATCTATATAGGCTCTACCAACTGTAAACTCTACAGTGTAGGCACAGACAAGGCGACAAACTGGGAGTTCACAACAGGCGATGAAGTGGTATCCTCCCCTGCTTATGTGAATGATACCGTGATTTTCGGTTCAAGTGACGGCAACATATACTGTCTGAACGAATCTGACGGGGATTTGAACTGGAAAGTGGACCTTAACAACAAGGTAATTTCATCTCCGACTGTTGACGAGCATGACAGCAGCGTTTATATAGGTTCCGATGAGGGTAACCTTACCTGCCTTGACATCCGTGACGGTACAGTCAAATGGAGCCATTCAGTTGGCGATAAGGTGCAGACAACTCCTGCCTTAAAAGACAATCTTGTTGTGTTCGGGTCAAACAACGGAAACCTTTATGTTCTAAACAAGTACACAGGAATTGAGGAGTTTACCTATAATCCGGGTACAGTTCTTTTCAACTCACCTATCACATCCTCACCTGTAATAAACGGAAACAGTCTGTTTTTCGGTGATGATGCGGGCTATCTGTATTCATTGAACATAGACAAGCATGAGGTTCCGGGCTCAACCCAGATGTATTATTCAATCGCTGTCTTATTGGTTGTCATCGTTTTGGCTATTGTGGTAGTTAAAAAATTTAGAGGTAAAAAATGAAATCTTTTTTACCTTATAATTTTAAATGATATATTAATCAAAGGGGAAGAAAAACAATGACTACAAAAGATATAGAACTGCTAAAAAAAGAGGACATGAATCTTTCGGATAAGATTTATATTTTCGATACAACATTAAGGGACGGTGAACAGACTCCGGGCGTTGCCCTAACGGTCGATGAAAAAATTCAGATTGCTCAAAAGCTCAACAATCTGGGTGTGGATAAGATTGAAGTCGGATTTCCGGCTTCCTCAAAAGGTGAAATCGAATCCGCCAGAAAAATAAAATCCAGGGATTTGGATTCCACTTTAGTGGGTCTGGCACGTTCATTGAAAGGCGACATTGATGCGGTTTTGGATGCGGATTTGGAATACGTTCACACTTTCATTGGAACTTCCCCATTGCATCGTGACTATAAGCTTAAGATGAGCCGGGAAAAAATTATTGAAACCGCAGTCACTGCAGTGGAATATGCTAAAGACCACGGTCTGACAGTTGAATTTTCAGCTGAGGATGCCACAAGGACTGAAAGGGATTTCCTCATTGATGTTTTCAACAATGTTGTCAGTGCAGGAACAGATTTTCTTGATGTTCCAGATACTGTTGGCGTCCTGACACCTGTTTTAACACATGAACTGATCACGGATTTGAAAAGCAAGTTTGAAACTCCTTTAAGCGTCCACTTCCACAATGACTTCGGACTTGCAACTGCAAATACGCTTACCGCCATAGAATGCGGTGCCAATCAGGCTCACGTTACCGTCAACGGTTTGGGCGAGAGAACAGGTAACTGCTCACTTGAGGAGCTGGTGGTCACCCTTAAGGTCGCTTATGGAATTGATCTTGGCCTTGACACTACAAGGCTATACAGCCTTTCTAATCTTGTCGGTCGTTTCACCGGTGTGAAGATGCCTGTAAATAAGCCTATTGTTGGGGATAATGCCTTTGCCCATGAATCCGGTATTCATGTTCACGGAATTCTAAACAATTCCTCCACATATGAGCCGATGTCACCAGAAATGGTCGGGCATTCAAGACGCATTGTCCTGGGAAAGCACACAGGAGCCAATGCATTGAAGTCAAAGCTGAAAAAATATCATATTGATTTGGATGAAGATCAGTTCTGTAAGGTTTTTGATGAAATAAAGTCATTGGGCGACAGCGGAAAGTGCGTCACTGATGATGATTTGATAGCTATTGCTATTACAGAGCTTTCTTCAGCTCGTGAAACTCCTATCGTTATTAAGGGTTTAAGCATTTCAATGGGTGCTAATGTCTCTCCAACCGCAACAGTCAAGCTTGAAATTGATGGCGAGGAAAGTGAAACAGCAAGTACTGGAGTTGGTCCTATCGATGCAGCCTTAAATGCAATTAGAAAACTGATTCAGGGAAACATCGATGTTGAACTGGAAGAATATAATCTTGAAGCTATTACTGGAGGTACTGACGCTTTGGCTGAGGTTTTTGTTATCAGTTCAGACTCCCAGGGAAACAAGTCCACCGGTAGGTCTACAAATCAGGACATTGTGATGGCAAGTATATTGGCTGTTCTTGATTCTATCAATAAATTATTGCTGATACAAAGGGCACAATAACATATTTTTAAACTTTTTTTTAAAAAATTTCTATTTTTTTTTATTTTTTTTATTTTTTTAAGTTATATTTTTTCAATGTTCAATTTTTATATTTTAGTTTTTATGCTCATTATAAATTATTCATTACTTTTAATTCCCTTGTTTAATCTTTCGGTGTTTATTGATGTAAAATTTTATATACATTAATTACTAAAATTTTATATGGTGAGTTTAATATGGAAAATAGTACAATATTCGTAGGTAGCAAACCTGTTATGAATTATGTTTTAGCAGTAGTTACACAATTTAACGAAGGTTCAAATAGTGTTTTACTTAGAGCTAGAGGAAAAGCTATCAGTAGAGCAGTTGATGCTGCAGAAATTGTTAGAAATAGGTTTGTTCCGGATTCAGATGTTACTGATATTCAAATTTCTACTGAGGAAATTGAAAATTATAACAACGAAAAAACAAATGTTTCTATAATAGAAATTTTAATTGAAAAGAGAGAATAACTCTTTTTAATCAAATTTCTTCAAAACATTTTTCTCAAAAAGATATTTTGAAAGTAATATATTAGAAGTCCCTTTTCCATGAGCCTCAATATTTCCTTTTTTAATGGCTTTAAAGATGCTTTCAATATCTTTTTCACAATCGACTAAACTGTAACAGTCACCGACAAACTCATAGTAATGTGCATCGCTTGCTCCCAATGCAGGAATGTTTTCTTTTTTTGATAAATTTTTTGCCTTATTGTTACAGTATCCTACAATAAATCTTGCATTTTTTGTTTCTATTGCATCAATCTTCAGCTTTTTATAGTCTGTTTTGTGAAGCAGTCCATGCCTGTAAAAACAATATGGATGTGGTATTATTGCAAGGCCACCCAAATCATGAATTCTGTCTATTGTTTCTTCAGGTGTCAGGTCCCTAGGTATATTTTCCTCACACCCAAAACCAAGAATATGGCCATCTGTTGAAGAAATTTCTATGGATGGAATGGCAAGTATATCTGTATTTCTAGTTTTTCTTAAAACTTCGTCGGTTCCATCAACGGTATTGTGATCACTTATTGCAATAACATCAATGTTTTCCCTTTTTGCACATCTCAGGATATCATCGATTTTTGAATTTGAGTCAGGCGAGTATTCACTGTGAATGTGGGAGTCCATCTTGATCATTTTATCTTCCCAATGCTGTTTTTACCAAACCGACAGTACCGGTCATCATAACATCCCCTCCAGGAGCTGCATGATGCCAGTCAAGGTTTGTCTTTTCAATCAGTTCTCTTTTCGGTCCGCTTACAATTACCTTTTCTATTTCGGATATAGGATTTAATACATGTGCCCCATGTCCGTAATCTTCATGAACTTCCTCATGGGTGATTTCTCCTGATGCCAGGCGTTTGATGTATCTTTCAAGAGATTCACCTGTCAAGCTTGAGGTGTGATGCTCGAATACTCCCTGTATCAGTCCGTTTTCTATTGATGCTGCTGTCGTATGTCCGTTTCCTATATCTATTACAATGTAACTGTTTAGTTTTTTAGCTATTTCATCGAAACACATTCCGGCTATGGATGCAAATTTGGTGTCCATGACCAGTGGAACCTCTTCAATTCCTTCACTTTTAACCTGCCTTCTTACTGCATTCATTCTTGTGAAGTAATCAGGTATCTCTCCATCAAATCCAAATTCCAATGGAGATATTGGTTCAGGAAGCTTTTCTCTGATTTTTTCAAATCTGAAATCCCTGTCTCCCATATTTTCATTGTATCCGTGGTCCTGAACGGCAATCGCTATCTTGTCAAAATCAAATTCCAAATCATATCCCAACAAAAATTCGGAAAGCTTGGTGATGTTTATGTCGCCCAATGTTATTTTAGTATAGTCATTATAGTCTTTGGATTCGTCCGCTATTTCTATTCCCAGTGATTTTACCTGTTCAAGATTGTCACGGATTGTCCTGGCACATGTAGGTTCCATCACTACCTTGTATCCCTTTTCCATATGTTCCAAAAGGGATTTTTTTATTTTTCCTCCTCCCATTATCTCTCCTGTGAAATAAAGGTCATTCTCTATTTCCCTTATTTTCTGTGAGATATAGAGGTGAGGGGACGGTAAAACCAGCTTTATTGAGTTTTCCAGTTCCTTTTCTGTGTCATAAATCATCATGTCCTGTGTTCCGGTTCCGACATCAATAGCTAATATTCTCATAAAATTAACTTGTTTTTTATATTATTAATATCTTATAGAGTACATTTTTGTACAACAAAGTTTTAAATAGTACATTATACTACTTATTATTATGAATTACAAAATTACATTATCATCAGAAGAAGTCCCTAAGCAATGGTATAATATTAACGCGGATTTACCTGTTGAACTTCCTATGCCTAAAAACAGTGAGGGAAGGGATCAGATTGCTTCCCTGCAAAAAGCATTTACCAAAGCGGGTTTAGAGCAGGAATTTGCAACAGAACGCTATATCAAAATACCAAATGAAGTTAGAGAATTATACATGCAGATGGGAAGGCCTTCCCCTTTGTTTAGAGCTACAAAATTGGAGGAATACCTAAACACTCCGGCTAAAATCTATTATAAAAGGGAAGACACCTCACCGACAGGATCACATAAGTTAAATTCTGCTATACCGCAAGCTTATTTTGCTAAAAAAGAAGGCGTCGAAAGATTAACCACTGAAACAGGTGCGGGACAATGGGGTACCGCTCTGTCTCTTGCATGTAACTTATTGGATTTGGACTGTACTGTTTACATGGTTAAAGTCTCTTTCAACCAAAAGCCTGACAGAAAAAATATCATGAACATCTATAACGGCGATGTTTACGCTTCACCAAGTCAAAATACAGAAATCGGTCGTAAAATTCTTGCAGAAAATCCAGACCATCCAGGCTCTTTGGGTGTAGCTATTTCCGAAGCTATGGAGGAGGCTTTAGCCAATGATGAAGTTAAATATACATTAGGAAGCGTTTTGAATCATGTAATGCTTCACCAGACTGTTATCGGTCAGGAACTTAAGACACAATTGGAGATTGCTGAAGAGGAACCTGACGTAATGATTGCATGTGCCGGCGGAGGCAGTAACTTTGCTGGATCACTCTTCCCATTCATCAAGGATAAGATTGATGGAAATTCAGATACTCAGTTTATTGCTGTTGAGCCTAGTGCATGTCCTACATTGACTGAAGGAAACTATGAATATGACTTTGGTGATGTAAGCGGCTTCACTCCAATGCTTAAGATGTTTACTTTAGGTCATGACTTTGTCGCTCCTTCCGTTCACGCCGGAGGATTAAGATACCACGGTATGTCACCGCAAGTTTCACTCCTTGCTAAGGAAGGCTATATTGAACCTAGATCTGCTCATCAAAGGGATGTATTTGAAGCGGGTATTACATTTGCCCGTAATGAAGGTGTTCTTCCTGCTCCTGAAACCACTCACGCTATAAAAGTTGCAATAGATGAAGCTGTCAAATGTAAGGAGACTGGCGAAGAAAAAACTATTGTCCTTAACTTCTCAGGACATGGAATGTTGGACTTGAAAGGATATGCTAGCTATTTCGAAGGCACCATGCCTAACGCTAAATAATCCTTCCTTTATTTTTTTTATTTTTTTACATTATAACTTATAAGTTATAAATTATTTACACTGATTTTTTTCTTTATATTTAGTTTAATTTCAGTTCACTCCATTATTTCTTTTGGATTGGCAATTTCTTATTTCTACTAATTGTTTTATTTTTATATTTAGTTTACTTGCAGTTTCCTTTGATTTTAAATTGGTTTCAAGTGTAACTTTTAACTTACATATTCAAACTTTTAATTTAATTACTTATAACTTATAACTTATTACAAATAACTTTTCAGTGTTGCAGTGTTAAGTTATATGTGAAAACAAATAATTTATAAGGGAGAAGTTATAAAATATAACTTATTTGTTAAAAGTTAGTTATGATAAGTTATTTCTTAAAACTTATTTTTTATAACTTTGAAGTTTTAACTTAAAACTTAATTCCTATCCCTTAGAAGTTAGAACTTAGAAGTTATTTCCTTTAAGTTTTAAATTAAAAGTAATAACTTAATCCTTTTAACTTATACTGGATAACTTAGTTGTTATTCTTTAAACCTGAAACTTTTTAAGTTATACATCATAACGAATAACTTAAAACTTATAATAGGAGAATTCTAATGAGTGAAGTAATTGCGGTGATGAATCAAAAAGGGGGCTGTGGTAAGACAACAACCGTTGTAAATACTGCAACATCTCTAGCGGTAATGGGAAAATCTGTTTTAGTTGTAGATATGGATCCACAAGCTAATGCGACAACTAGTTTTGGTATCGATAAAACTAAAGTAGAAAATTCAATATATGAAGCTATCATTGGGGATATAAGTGTAAAAAAAGCAACAATTCCTACGTTTATTAAAAATTTGTTTATTATCCCAAGTAATATATCCCTAAGCGGTGCTAGCATGGAGCTTTCCCAACGTGAAAACTATCACATTATCCTTAAGGAAACTCTTAAAGATGTTGTTCCATTATTCGACTACATATTCATTGATTTACCTCCTTCATTAGGCGTACTTACTGTCAATGCATTAGTAGCTTCAGATAGTGTTTTAATACCTATCCAAGCTGAGTATTACGCTTTAGAAGGTGTGGCAGATTTGATTAATACTATCAAGTTGGTTGAAAAAAGACTCAGAAGCCCAACTCCAATCAAAGGAATTCTCCTCACACTCTATGATAAGAGGACTAGACTCAGCAAAGACGTTCACAAAGAGCTTAAGAGTTACTTTAGTGAAAGCAATTTGCTGTTTAAAACCATCATACCAAGAAATATTAGGTTAGCTGAAGCTCCAAGTTATGGAAAACCATGTTTAATCTACGATCCGGACAGCACTGGAACAAAAGCTTATTTAAAATTAGCAAAAGAAATCCTAAAAAGGGATGAGGAGGCTGAATAATGCCAAGAAAGGGCCTTGGAAAAGGATTAGATTCATTAATTCCTAATTTTTATGATGAGGATTTTGACAGTAATTCTACCCAATCTCTTGAAGACATGTTGAATGACATGGAAGGTGAAACTCCTAAGGATGATGAAAAATCTGGTGAAGATAAAAAGAACATTTTTGAAGAAATAGAGGAAGAGGAAAATGATAAAAGAGATGATGATGCTTCCGATTCAACTGAAGAAGAGCCAGAAAAGGAGCCAGATGAAGTCCGAGAAGAAGAAGTGGAAGAGGAGACTAGCACACCCGAAGACATACCTGGCGATAAAGACAGTGAAGACAGCGTACAATCTACACAAAAAATACAAGTAGACCCTGCTCATGTAGAGGAAGTTAAGGAAATTGTCGATAAAAATCCAAGGATTACCTTATGGTCTGCAAGGTCTTCAGCTGTATTCAGATATTTACGTAAAACCGAGCCTGAATTCAGTATTTCAAAAGAGGCTTCTACATTGATTGATGAAGCTGTATCTAAAAAATACCCTGAAATATGGGAACTATTTGACGATTATTAATATAATCTATTTTTTTTATTTGTAAATTTTTTAATATATTTTCGTTCTATTTTACACTTGAAATTATGGATAGTATAATTTCAAAATAATATATTGTAAAAATATTTTTTCTATTATTTTGCTTGATTTTAGCTAAAATTTAATATAATAAAATTATTTAGTTTTAAGTAAAACTATCGAAAAAGTCTAAAAATCAAAGGTAGTTTGATATTGGCCGCTCATTTTTATATATGGTTCTGCTCTATCTACTACAACGCCTAATTTTCTCAGTTGTTCTTTATTGGTGAATGGTCTTTTTTTTCGAATAGAAATTATTTGATGTGCTGATTTTGTCCCGATACCTGGAACTCTAATCAATTCTATAAATGGTGCGCTATTGATTTCTACAGGAAATATGTCCATGTTCTTTGCAGCTAAAATTTTTGGATCTTCATCTAATGACAGTTTGTCATTTTCATCAAACACCAGTTCTTTAACCTTATAGTGGTAATCATTAAGCAGACTATCTGCATTGTATAGCTTTGCAGTCCTGTCTGTAGAACATGCATTTTTATTTTCAAGCTGTGTCTCTTCAATAGGTGTGAATGCTGAAAAGTATGTTCTTTTCAGATCTGACTTTTTGTATATTTTTTCCATTCTACTCAATATTTCCTTGTCACTTTCATTGTTTGCACCGACAATCAGCTGGGTGGTGTGGGTAGAATTTGGATAAGTTGTACTTTTGTGCTGTAGACTGTTAATCCATGACAATCTTTTCAGTATATCCTTATTGTAGTCTTTAGTAGATGATAGTTCTGCAAGACCTGAAGGAGTAGCTGCTTCTATATTGATGCTGACCCTGTTTGCCAGCGCCATAGCTCTTCTAATGGAATCCTTGCTTGCTCCGGGTACAACCTTAAGATGGATATAATCATCATAGCCGTATTTGTTTCTCAGTAGATGTACAGTTTCTATTTGTTTTTCCATTGTATCATCTACATCACCTGCAATACCTGAACTTAAAAAGAGTCCGTTTACAAGACCTCTATTGTAATATCCAAGAAAAGCTTTTGCAAGCTCTTCCGGTGACAGCTCGAGTCTTGTGAAGTTTCTTTTTGACTGGTTTATACAATATTTGCAGTCGTTTTTACATTTGTTTGTTAAGAGTGTTTTAAAAAGTGGAATCTTACAGCCGTTATGTCCGATTGCTTCATATATTCCAGGCAAATTTACCTGCGAACTTTTGTTGTGGCTGACATAATCACAAAGATCATACTGTGCAGAATCTGTTAAGATTTTCATCTTTTCTAATGTACTCATGTTAGTAATTATGTAAGTTATATTAAATAACAATTCTTTTTAAAATATATTTTCATTAATATTTGACACTCCCCTATTTGCTACATTATGAATGATATAACATATTTTTTACTTGATAATGAACATGTAATATATATTATTCATAATTTATTTGAACAAATTTAATAAATTATAAATATTGAAATCTGTAATAAAATTTAAAATTTATTTGTATTTGTTTAATTTTCATTGTAAATTTTTATTTACATATTCATATAATTTTTGTTTTAATATATAAAAACAAAATTTAAATCGAAATATTTATATTGTAAATTTTATAATAATTTAATATGCATATGTGTTTGGATTATAGAAAATATGATTAGGACATGTATGTTAATGAAAAAATTTGTTAAAAAATAGTATTAAATATTTGAAAAAACAAAAAATCTGATAGTTTTTCATTAATTTGGGAATCTATCGTAAGGCTTTTGACACATGTCTTAACCATAAGCAATTATGGTTCAGTTATAGGACATATACCTATCAAAAAAAGATCAAAACATAGGACATATACCTATCAAAAAAAGATCACAGGCTTTCTATTTGATTAAGTCCAATGATTAAATAGGAAGATTTATAGGCTTTACCCTATAATTAATCATAAATAACTAATTGCTATTAATCCAAATAATAGTATTGACTTTTCAGTCAAATCAGTCATTTTAAATCAATCTGATTGGTTTTTATATGGCTGTTTTTAGTTATTTCTTTTATTGAACATATGTCAAATATCTAACATCAAGCGATACATAGTTCATTATGTATCAGGATTTCTGGTTTTTTCCATATTTGTATTATTTAAAGGCAAAGAGTTTTCATTTTTTGAAGTTTTAAACAATATTTATATTATTTAAAGGCAAAGAGTTTTCATTATTTAAAGTTAAACAATATTTATATTATTAAGCAAATATTTCATTAAATTAAAGTTAAACAGCATTGGGTTGTTTAAAAGGGAGAATATTATGCGTTTTAAGCGAAGTATGTTTTTAACTTTAATGCTATTTTTAACGATATTTTCGATATCATTTGTGTGTGCAAGTGAAAATCTAACATATGAACAAAGTGATGGTGAACTTAGTTCGCTGTCAGGTCTAAATCCAATCGATGCAAGTAATGTGAATGTAGATTTTAGTGATGTAGCTAATGATGATTTGTTAGCTCATGCAAGTGAAAACGAAAGTGACGATTGTTTAATTTATAATGAAAATCAATTATTGCGTAATGACAATAATTTTGAAACAGAAACTGATGATTTTAATATACTCGGTACTGCGAATGCTTTAGAAGTTCTCGGTGCCAGTAATTTAGAAATAGAAAATGATGGTTTAGTTCTTTTTGGTGCTGAGAACGGTTTAGAGGTTCTTGGTGCTAGTAATGAAAATGAAATTCTTGGTGAGTTTAATCCTGGTAATATTCCTACCTATCGTACTCAATCTTTACAAAGCGGCGCTTCTGCTCAACAGGTCATTCAGGCTATGCAGGATTTAAGCAACGCTGGTGGAGGAATACTCTATCTTAACGGTGGAAATTATTATGGTTCTTATAATGCTGGTGAAGTTGACATTAGAAATGTTTGGGTAATTGGAGGAAGTCAAGGGAATCCAAATCAAATCGCAACATTTAGCAGTCCTGCGGGTGACGGTGCTCTTCTTTTCCATGGTACTAATTTAGACAATGTCAGATTTACAGGTCTTAGATCAGTTGGTCGTTTCTTTACAGCTTCATTAACCTATCATGATAATAGCTGGTTTAGAGGGAGCATGACAAATTGTATGTTTGATGAATGTAGCTCTGAATATCAATTTTTATTTGCATCCGGTCATGAAGGTAACCAGGAAAACAGAAATTATAATGGGGGATCAACCCACCCAGAAAACTATGTAATACGTAATGATGCAAACGGCCAAGCTTACCCTGTAAGAGGCACAAGCTTCATCAATTGTGCACATACTTATGGATTACCTGAAGGGTCTCATCCTGAGGGATATGAAGATGGTGTAGGTCAATTTCTTGCTGCACTTGGTATGGAAATGGATGGATGTGTCTTTATCAACTGTACTTCTGGTCAACACTCCAGTGCAATCTGTATCAACGACGAAAGTGGTTGGGGTCCTGGATATATTGCATCTTCCATAAGAAACACTGACTTTATTAACCTTACTGCTAAATGGTTTGCAGTTTATATTCATGGACGTTATGATGGAGAAACAAATAATGGACGATGTAATCACGACCGTCTGCTTGGATATGAAGTTGTAGAAAACTGTAATTTCATCAATTGTGTAGGAACTGACAATTATGGTGGTGGTCTTGGAATCAGTCACGATGATGTGCTTGTTAAAAACTGTAATTTCATCAGTAATGTCGGTGGACAAGGATCCGCTATAATGGTTGGAGGAATTGCAAACGATACTGGTACTGTAGGTAGATGGGCATTTAATGGTGACAACACCAAAGGTAACAATATTACACTTCAAGACTGTGTCTTTGAAGATTGTGTTGCTACTCAACATCAATATAGATATAATACAGGTGGTCAACAATGGTATTACGGTACATCTAATGGTATGGGTGGTGCTGTATTCATTGTAGGTAACAATACTAAAGTAATTAACTGTGTTTTTGATAACAATACAGGTACCAACGGTTCTGCAGTATATATCTTTGGTATAAATACTACTGTTGCTAATACAAACTTTACCAACAATAATGCAACAACAGATGGTGCTGTATATATTCGCGGGGCTAACACAAGAATTACAGATTCCAGATTTGAAGACAATACCGCTATAAACGGTGCAGGAACTTATATCCAAGGTGAAAATGCATACATTGCCAATACAGAATTCTATAATAACATAGCAGATCCTGACTCAGGTTTAGGTGGTGCTATTGACGTTATTGGTGACCATTGTACTCTTTTAACAGTAACCTGTAATAACAACACCGCTAGTCGTGGTGGTGCCGGATTTATCCGTGGTAATAATACATTAGTTAGAAACTCCTCTTTTGACAACAACAATGCTACCTTTAGAGGTGGAGGTTTAGACGTTTACGGTAACAATTTCAACGCAACCGACCTTGATGTGTCCGACAACAATGCGGGCACAGATGGTGGTGCTGTATATGTTAGGGGTAACTACGCATCATTCACTGATGTAACATCCATTAACAATACCGCTTCCAGGGGAGGTTCCACTTTTGTAGATGGAAACGATACTAAAGTTATAAATGGTATTTTAGACAATAACAGAGCTATTTCCAATGGAACTGAAGGTTCCGGTAGAGGTGGTGCATTGGACCTCGCTGGTGACAGATGTGAAGTTCACGATCTTGAAGTGTCCAATAACCGTGCAGACGGTGAAGGTGGAGCAATATACATCAGATCCGATAATTTAGATATTTACAATATTAACTCTACCAACAACACAGCTAACCTTGGTGGATCAACCTACATTTACGGTGACAATATTAAAGTTCACGATTGTATCTTTGATGGAAACAATGCTACCCTTCGTGGTGGAGGTTTAAATGTTTATGGTGATTATTGTGACGTGTATGATGTAGAAGTTTCCGACAACAATGCAGGTGCCGACGGTGGTGCTGTATATGTTTTAGGTGACCATTCTAAATTTACTCGCGTAACATCCGTTAACAATACTGCTTCCAGAGGAGGTTCCACTTTTGTTAGAGGTGACCATACCACTATTATCAATTGTACTTTAGATAATAACAGAGCTATTTCCAATGGAACTGAAGGTTCCGGTAGAGGTGGAGGATTAGACGTTTACGGTCAAAATTGTACTGTTAATACCCTTGAGGTGTCCAATAACCGTGCTGACGGTGAAGGTGGAGCAGTATACATCAGATCCGATAATTTAAATGTTTACAATATTAACTCTACCAACAACACAGCTAACCTTGGTGGTTCAACATTCATTTACGGTGACAACATCACTGTTCACGATTGTATCTTTGACGGAAACAATGCTACTCTCCGTGGTGGTGGTCTAAACATTTACGGTGAAAATTGTACAGTTTATAATGTTGATGTATCCGACAACAATGCAGGTGCCGAAGGTGGTGCTGTATATGTTAGAGGTAACGATGCATCATTCACAAACGTAACATCCATTAACAATACTGCTTCCAGAGGAGGTTCCACTTTTATTATAGGTAACAGAACTATTGTTACAAATTGTACTTTAGACAATAACAGAGCTATTTCCAATGGAACTGAAGAATCTGGTAGAGGTGGAGGATTAGACCTCGCTGGTGCAAACTGTGAAGTTCACGACCTTGAGGTGTCCAACAACCATGCAGACAAAGAAGGTGGAGCAATATACATCAAATCCAGTGATTTAATCCTTTATGGAATTGATTCTACTAACAACACCGCTCTGCGTGGAGGTGCTGTATTCGTTGAAGGAAACAATATTACCATTGAACATTCAGTATTTGACAACAACGTAGCTATTTTCAATTCAAGCGAACCTGAAACTACCGGTATTGGTGGTGCAATTGATGTTTTAGGTAATGACTGTAAATTCATCAACATTACTTCCATAAACAACACTGCTTACCGTGGAGGTTCAACATTCGTTCGTGGTAACGACACCTATATTGCAAACTGTACTCTGGACAACAATAATGCTACCGTACGTGGTGGTGGTATAAATGTTGCAGGTGACAGATGTACTATTGAAAACGTTGACGTATCCAACAATTGGGCAGGCCAAATGGGTGGTGCTCTTTATGTTAATTCAAATGGTACTAACGTGATTAATGTTACTGCTGATAACAACACTGCTCAACGTGGTGGTGCTGCATTCATTAACGGTACTAACATTACTGTTAGAGGCGGTGAGTTGAACAATAACAAGGCTACCTATAATGGATCTGAGAATACCGGTTTAGGTGGTGCGTTCGATATTGTTGGTGACCATATTCTTGTCGATGGTACTCATTCTAACAACAACACTGCTCTCCGTGGTGGTTCTACATTCATCCGTGGTAATAATATTACTGTTCAAAATTGTAACTTGGACAATAACTCCGCTGAATTGCGTGGTGGTGGTATTAACATTGCTGGTGACGGATGTACTGTTGAAAATGTTAGCGTTTCAAACAATAAAGCAGAACTTATGGGTGGTGCTATTTATGTTAATTCAAATGGTACTAACGTGATTAATGTTATTGCTGATAACAACACTGCTCAACGTGGTGGTGCTGCTTTCATTAACGGTACTAATATTATCGTTACTGGCGGTGAGTTGAACAATAACAAGGCTACCTATAATGGATCTGAGAATACCGGTTTAGGTGGTGCATTCGATATTGTTGGTAACAATATTCTTGTCGACAGTATTATATCAAACAACAACACTGCTAGACTTGGTGGTTCTACATTCATCCGTGGTAGTAACGTTACAGTTAAAAATTCCAACCTTGACAATAACTCTGCTGAATTACGTGGTGGAGCATTGAACATTGGTGGCGGTATAGGTTCTCAAATCATCAACGTTAGCGCATCCAACAATGAGGCTGGTACTCTAGGTGGTGCTGTTTACGTTGAAGGTGATAAAGCCTTATTTGATAATGTTACTTCTATTCACAACACTGCTGTGGAAGGTGGTTCCTCATATATTGCAGGTAACTATACTGTTGTTAGGAACTGTAACTTGGACAATAATAGTGCTACTGACAATGGTGGTGGACTATACGTTTCTGGTAACAACTGTACCTTTGAAAACGTGGCTCTTTCCAATTGTAATGCTTCCCAATTTGGTGGTGCTGTTTACGTTGAAGGTAACAACGATGTTTTCGATAATGTTACTTCCATTCACAACTCTGCATATCATGGTGGTTCATCTTACATTAATGGTAACAATACCACAATTATGAATTGTAACCTGAACAATAATATCGCTTATACTGGTGGAGGAGTATACATCGATGGTAACGAGTGTAAGTTTGTAAATGTAAGCCTTTCTAATTGTATTGCTGAAGAAAATGGTGGTGCAATATTTACTGATGGTAATTTCACATCTCTGGATAATGTCACATCCACAAACAACACTGCGGGATATTACGGTGGTTCAACATATATCTCTGGAAACAATGCTACCGTTAGCAATTCTGATTTCATAGACAATCATGCTATTGGTGGTGGTGCAATCGATGTTGAAGGTGATAATGCCACATTTACAAATAATGACATTTTATATAATGATGCAAATTCCGGTGGTGGAGTTTATATTTCCGGACATGGCTCTGAATTTTCAGACAACCAAATATCCTATAATGAAGCTAACTTATTCGGTGGTGCAATCTATATAGACGGATCAAGTTCAGAATTTACCAATAACAACATTACATTTAATAATGCTAACGTTGCAGGTGGTGCAGTATTTATTTATGGTTATGATGATGAGATTACTAATTTCACAAGCAACAACATTTCATCAAATCGTGCTACCCTGTCTGGTGGTGCAATATACAGTGAAGATGAAAGTTTAAACTTAGACCAAATCTATGCATATAATAACACTGCTCTAAAAGCGGGTTTCGCAGACATCATTTCTGCTGATAATTTAGTTGTTGATAACTCAACATTCATAAGCAATCACGCATTAGGAAAAATCAATGAAAGTGATAGTTATTATGGTATATATGGTATTGGTGGTGCATTCATCGTATCAGGTACAGCTAATGCAGTCATTGAAGGTAATTTCTATAACAATACTGCAGAATTCGGAAACGGGTCTGCAATTTATGTCGAAGACTCTACATTAAGAGTGCAAAACACAAGGTTATTTGACAATTTGGCACACTCTTGGGCCTTGCCAATATCTCCTAAAAAAGGTACAGTTTACCGTTTAGGTGATGAGATACTTGTTGAAATCTGGCATATAGGTGGAGACAATATAGCTAATGGTATCCATAGTAAGGATGCTGGAAGTGATGTCACTATAAATAACTTAACATATGAGTTCTATAATCATGGAAATAGAACTATCCGCAATACAGGTACTCAAGATGAAAAACCGGTCATCGGTTGGGGAAACAGTAGTGATGGTAATCTTACTTATCTCGATGATTTAGAAGACAATCAAGAGATATTCTATACTATTACTAAAATAGGTCCGAATGAAGTAATAGATCCTTCTGATATAACTGATATTCAAGGTAGTATAAGATTTGATCTTTCCACTCTGGATGTTGGAACATATTTAATCCAAGCATATTATCCTAGAACTGCTTATTATACAGAGATTTCAAACCAAACATGGATTATCATCTATGATGTAACTGAAATCAATGTAACTAAGGTTTGGGATGATTATGACGATTATGATGGTATCAGACCTGATAGTGTTACTATTCAATTGTATAATGACACTGGTTTAGTAAGTGAAGTAGTTTTAGACGACAGTAACAATTGGACATATGTTTTCGATAATTTAAATATTACAGATGAAAATGAATCTGTAATTAATTATACAATTCGAGAATTGCCAATTGATGGTTACTTAACTGTAATTAATAGTACTAATGGAACTACTGCATTCGTGACTGTTACTAATATTCATATTCCTGAGACTAGTGTAAATGTTACTAAATATTGGGATGATGGTAATAATGCTTGGGGTACTAGACCTGATAATATTACTGTTTACTTATTAGCTGATGGTACTAGGATTGATAATGCTACATTGAATCGGTCTAATAATTGGTATCATTCTTTCGAAAATTTAACAGTCTTTAATGGTACTGAAAAGATCAATTATACTATTGAAGAAGGTAATGTTACTGTTAATATGACTAATGTTCCTGCTGGTGTTATTTCTGTTGAGTATGTAAGTGTGATTAGTAATAGCACTGCGTATAACTGGACTGTTAATAACACTTTGGTTACTGTTGTTAATGCGACCAAGATTTGGAATGATGGTAATAATGCTTGGGGTACTAGACCTGCTAATATTACTGTTTACTTGTTAGCTGATGGTGTCAGGGTTGCTAATGCTACTTTGAATGATGCTAATAATTGGTATCATGAGTTTACTAATTTGACTGTCTTTAATGGTAATGATCCTATTAAATATTCTATTGAGGAATTGAATGTTACTGTTAATATGACTAATGTTCCTGCTGGTGTTATTTCTGTTGAGTATG